>NZ_VPDJ01000025.1:0-39293 GCF_013417755.1 Acinetobacter sp. YH12231 | reverse complement strand
ACTGAGGATCAGAAAGCTTGTTTGAATCGATGTATTTCATCCGCAGATTATGCACGAATGCTAAGAAATCCGGAGTGCAAATATTAACCAAAAAGAAGATCGTTTTTTGATTTATGAAAGAGATCTATTAATCATAATAGAAAAAATTAAATTTTTTATAAAAATTTTAAAAATGTTATCAAAAGGCTTTAGTAAAGAATGTCTTAAAAACTTATAATCCTCTAGCTTTTCTTGATCAATTAGATAGATATTCGCTTTATTTTTAAAATTTTTTAGCTCTTCATCAATGGATTGATCAATGATACCTTCATATTTACTCTTAAATAATGACAAACGGTTTTCAATATAACTATCAACTCTTTTTTTCTTGAATTTAGGTTCAAATTTCACTTCATTAAAGATCTTATATAAAAACAAAAAAATTATAATCCATAGTTCATTAGCAACGGTCTCTAAATCAGGGAAAAGTGGTGTTTTCGGTAAAATTAAATATTTATAAGCTAAATATGTGGCTAATATTGCGATGGTCGCATATCCAATTTGTGCATACCAATTTATTAACTTAGTACGGTTATGTACTAAATTCCAAACAGCTCGAAATGCAAAACTGTATACTACTAATAAGTAGATGTTAGTTACTAAACAGTCATATTTGAAGTAAAAAATTACTGAAGAAACAAGGATGGTAAAGACTACGGGGGTAAGTATCCTGAGAATAAAATTAAACCCTACGAGTTCATCACTATGAATATCAAATTTAATTTCTGCATACCCAAATCCTTTTGAATATTTACCTATAAAATTTACTGTAAAAAATAAGATTATTCCTAATGTAATTAAGAAAATATGATGCCCTATTATTGTTTGCATAAAAATCCCCTCAAAAATGAAGGGATTTTATCTTATTTGTTAAATATTTAAAAAGAAATCAAAGCGCTGCAATCTGCTCCATATTCGCTTTAATTTTCGCTAACTGGTCAGCAAACTCAGCAAGTTTCACTTTCTCGCCTTCAACCACAGCAGCAGGTGCTTTCGCCACAAAACCTTCATTGCCAAGTTTGGTTGCAATTTGGTCATGCTGTTTTTGAACCTTGTCTAAGTCTTTTTGCAGACGACCCAATTCCGCTTTAGGGTCAATTAAGCCCTTCATTGGAACGAATACGGACACATGACCGACAACAGATGAAGAAGACAATGGCGGTTGTTCACCATCAGCCAAGAAGGTAATGCTTTCAACTTTTGCCAATGCTTTAAACAATGGTTCAATACGAGCAATCTGCGCTTTTTCAGCATCAGTGGTATTTTGAAGAAGAACAGGCAACAAGCGAGCATTACCTAGACCCATCTCACCACGAATATTACGTACCCCACCAATCAAACCTTGCAGCCATTGCATATCTGCTTCAGCTTGTTCGTTGATTTTCGCTTCATCCGCAACAGGGTACTGAGCCAACATGATTGTTTCGCCAGAAATGTTCAGTTTCGGCGCAAGCGTTTGCCAGATTTCTTCTGTTAGGTAAGGCATCAATGGGTGAGCCAAACGTAAAGACGCTTCCATTACAGCAAGAAGAACACGACGTACTTCAGCTTTACGTTCAACCGATACGTTTTCGTCATTTAGAACAGGCTTAGTCAGCTCTACATACCAGTCACAGTATTCATTCCAAATGAACTCATAAATCGCTTGCGCAGCCAAGTCTAAACGGTACGTTGCAAATGCAGTTTGCACCGCTTGTTCCGCTTTTTGTAAACGGCTTACGATCCACTGTTCAGGCAATTCCCAAAGGTCTTGACGAGCATTGATACCAATCACTTGCTCTTCACAGTTCATCATCACGAAACGCGTTGCGTTCCAGATTTTGTTGGCAAAGTTACGGTAACCTTCAACACGTTTCATGTCGAACTTAATGTCGCGACCAGTGTTCGCAAGCGCACAGAAAGTGAAACGAACCGCATCAGTACCGTAAGATTGAATACCTTCAGGGAATTCTTTACGGGTAGATTTTTCAATCTTCGCCGCTTGTTTCGGGTTCATGAGTCCTGTAGTACGTTTTTGTACTAGAGTTTCAAGGTCAACACCGTCAATCAAATCTAATGGGTCAAGCACGTTGCCCTTAGATTTAGACATTTTCTGACCTTCGCCATCACGTACCAAACCGTGAACGTACACAGTTTTGAACGGAACTTGTGGTGTGCCGTCTTCATTTTTCATGAAGTGCATGGTCATCATGATCATGCGGGCAACCCAGAAGAAGATGATGTCGAAACCTGTTACCAGTACATCAGTCGGGTGGAAAGTGTTTAGGAAATAGTTTTCTTTATCTTTCGCCGCGTCGCCAGTCCAACCTAAAGTTGAGAACGTCCAAAGACCAGAAGAGAACCATGTATCCAATACATCTTCGTCTTGTTTCAATTCAACTTCAGGCGCAATGCCATTTTTCGCACGAACTTCAGCTTCGTCGCGACCGACAAATACGTTGCCTTCAGCATCGTACCAAGCTGGAATACGGTGACCCCACCATAATTGACGTGAGATACACCAGTCTTGAATGTTATTCATCCAAGCCATGTACATGTTGCTGTATTGCTCAGGAACGAATTTAATTTCACCATCTTTCACTGCTTTAATAGCAGGCTCAGCAAGCGGCGCAATTTTCACATACCATTGGTCTGTTAGAAGTGGCTCAACGATCACGCCTGAACGGTCACCGCGAGGTGGTTTCAGTGTGTATGGTTGAATTTGGTCTAACCAGCCTTCAGCTTCCGCTTGAGCAACCAATTTTTTACGTGCAGCAAAACGCTCTAAACCAATGTAGTCCGCAGGTGCAGGAATGGTTTTAGAAATTTGCTCGCCCGCTTTCGCGATGTATTCAAACTCAGCCAACACTTCAGCATTTTTGTTGAAGATGTTGATGATTGGAAGTTCACAGCGTTTGCCCACTTCATAGTCATTGAAGTCGTGCGCAGGGGTGATTTTCACACAGCCTGTACCAAATTCTTTGTCTACATATTCGTCTTTTACGATAGGAACAGCACGGCCTGTAATAGGTAGGATGATGTTTTTGCCTACAAGCGCTGCATAGCGTTCATCATCAAGCGCAACCGCAACAGCTGTATCGCCAAGCAATGTTTCAGGACGAGTTGTTGCAACCACGATGTGATCTTTACCGTCATGGGTGCGGATTGATTTGTCTTCAAAGAAATATTTGAAGTGCCAAAGTGAACCTGCTTCTTCTTTATCAGACTCAACTTCCAAGTCAGAAAGGGCAGTTTGTAGTTTAGGGTCCCAGTTGACTAGGCGTTTACCACGGTAAATTAAGCCTTCTTCATGAAGTTTAACAAATACTTCTTTAACCGCGTTAGAAAGACCTTCGTCCATGGTGAAGCGTTCACGTGACCAGTCTACAGATGAGCCTAGACGACGAATTTGACGGGTAATGTTCCCGCCAGATTGTTCTTTCCATTCCCACACTTTTTCGATGAACTTTTCACGGCCTAGGTCGTGACGGCTGATGCCTTCAGCGCCCAATTGACGTTCAACAACCATTTGTGTTGCGATACCGGCATGGTCAGTACCCGGCTGCCAAAGGGTATTTTTGCCAGACATACGGTTATAACGAGTCAACGCATCCATAATGGCATTGTTGAAACCATGACCCATGTGCAAGCTACCAGTGACGTTTGGTGGCGGAATCATAATACAGAATGAATCACCTTTTTGAGATGGCTTGAAGTAGCCTCTCTCTTCCCAAGTCTTGTACCATTTTTTTTCGATCTCGGTCGGATCGTAGGTCGTAGCAATATTTTGCGCTGAATCAGTCATAGTCTAAACAGATCAAAAGTGGATAAAAAATTAGATCTATTGTAGCAAAAAAAATGGTGAATTAGGGATGTTGGGCGAATGTTAACTTTTAGGATTTGGCAGTAAATAAAAGAGTCCGTATGATAGGACCTAAGATAAGAAGTATCCATTGATCCCAAAACTAAGATAAAAGGAGCAATATCAAATGACTTATTCTATTTCTTTAAAGATTCAACCTACGACATATCAACGTTTTGAGACGATTCATCAAAAACTCAATGAAGGTGAAACAGAAAGTCAGTCCAAAGCCTTAGGGGATAATTTAGCGGATATTGCATGTGAAATTTTAGATCAAGTTTTTGGCCAAATGGCGCGCATGAATAAGTCTGGAGACAATGAATCCGAAAAAATTATTCAGCAAATACGTGAAACGACCCGTAAATATATGCCGTGGTCGGTGTCTTTTTTCAGCAATGACCGCCTTGTACCGATGGTAAATTATTTATATGGACGTTTTTACAGCGAAGATGGTCAGCATTATATGCATTATCCGATCGATGCCTCTTTAGCCACCGACTTGCTTGCCTATGTCAGTCAAATGAAAGAAGGGCAGAATCAATATGTCCCACTCGCATTGAAGGCATTTACACAAGTGGTCGATGCCGGGGTGACGCATTTGGTGCGAGAACCAAAAAAAATGCTGAAATTTAATATGGTGGTGGATAAAACTTTAACCGGTGTCATCAATCTCACCACGCAACTCGGTTATAAACGTTTTGATAAACTCGGCAAAATTTATGATGCACAATCGATGAGTCAGTACTTTGACCATTTTATGGTGTTTTTGAGCAATAAGCCTGTACTACATAAAGCATAAAATACATATAAATGAATAAATTAGTTATTTAAAAGGATGTCAAAATGGCAAAACGAGATGATTTGAATGGAAAAGTGGTGTGGATTACTGGGGCATCTTCAGGTTTGGGTGAAGCTTTAGCAAAAGAATGTGCTTTGCAAGGGGCGCAGGTCATTTTGACCGCACGTCGTTTTGAAGAGTTGGAAAAAGCCCGTGTTTCATTATTACATCCAGATCAGCATCTTTCAGTGTGTGCAGACATTACCAATGAAGAACAAGTTCGCCATGCTTATGAACAAGTCCTTGCGCATAAAGGTCGAATTGACTGGCTAATCAATAATGCGGGATTGAGTCAGCGTGCATTGATCACGGATACGACCATGCAGACTGAACGAGCCATCATGGAAGTAGATTATTTTTCTCAAGTATTTTTGACTAAAACCGTTCTACCGACTTTTTTAGCGCAAAAGTCTGGTCGAATTGCTTTTGTTTCAAGTGTTGCAGGCTTATTAGGGACACAATACCGCGCGACCTATTCTGCTGCAAAAGCTGCTATTCATATGTGGGCAAACAGTCTACGTGCGGAAGTTGCGGATCAAGGGGTGGGCGTATCAGTGATATTCCCCGGATTTGTCAAAACCAATGTTTCATTTAATGCACTCAATGGTGCAGGCAAGCCACAAGGGCATCAGGATGAAGCCATTGAAAATGGTCTAGAAGCCAATGAGTTTGCCGAAACGGTGGTGCAATCTTTGCAACGTGGGGAAGAATACATCGTGGTGGGTGGTTCTAAAGAAAAGCTCGGTGTTTGGGTATCTCGATTATCACCAACAACGTTGTATAAAATGATTCGTAAAACCAAAGTGAAGTAAATTTTATCAAGTTTAAATAGTTTAAAAGTCACTCTTAACAGTGACTTTTTTAATGAGTATCGAGATTATAAGAAATGAAAAAGAATAATTTTAACAAATGGGGAATAGCCATCATTTTGTGCGCAATCATTGGTGTAATTGGTACGGTGGCTTATTTTTATTTTAAACAGAAAACTCAAAAAATTGAGCAGAAGTCAACGCTCGAAAAGCCTGAAAAAGAAATAGGAACTGTATCAGAACCAGTTACTGAATCTGTTGAGATTGAACCTAATGTTGAAGCGGCGAGTGCAGAAGTTGTAATACGAGGACCAAATGAGGGGTGGTTACCGATCGAAGCACTATTTGATGAAAAAGGATTATTGAAGTCTGAGTATTACAGTCAAAATCCTCAAGATTCAGATGTTGATAAATTACCTTATAGCTCGAATAAAATTGGTGATTTTAAATGGCGAGCTGAATTTCATCCTGTTGATGATTTTAAAGGCGATCAGGCTAGATTCAAAGATCAATGTTTTGGATATTGTGTTTTAGTGAAAGGTAAGTTGCTGACCAGTGTTGAATCGACTGTATTTACGGGCGCATTTATTGCGAAAGATCATTTGATCGAAGTGATTGCACATAAGGGGAGTGGCGCATATATGCCTGTCAACTATAGCTTTATCAAAATCGATAAAGCTGGTAATGCAGAGTTAATCTCAGATGATCATAATTCTTACAAAGATCAATTGGCTCGTATCAATCATTCGGGACTCGAGATTGACTTAAAACCATTTAGAAAACTTCAATATTTTCTTCTAATGAATGAAAATGGTTTAAATGTGTCGATGCAAAAACCCAATAAGGTGGATGTCGAACCGACTCAGTGTAAAGAGTATTACGAAGGAACATTAGAGGCATGTCCAACTTTATATGGATGTAAAGCTGACATTGTGGTGCAAGATCTGGCACGTGCTTATGCTGGAGATGTTGCATTTAGTTATCATGATCCAAATATTGATGAAAAGAAATTTAATGAAGTTTGTTTTAAAGTTTGTCGCAATGAAAATGTGAGTTATGAAGAGTTTGAAAACACATTGTGTAAAGTAAATTAAATAGTAAAAATGAATTGGGGAGAAGTAGAGAGATCAGATGTCTCTCTTTTGAATTGCTGTCCCATACGCAAAGACTTCGACCATGCCGCCTTGCATACCCAACTCAGTGGTGCTTAAACGCAGGCCCATAATTTGCGTTGCGCCCATCTTTTCAGCTTCTTGCTTTAAACGCACCACGGCTTCACGACGTGCCCGATCGACGATGCTTTCATAACTGGTTAAACGTCCGCCAAAGAAGTTCTGAATATTGGCAATCACATATTTAAAATAATCATGTGAAATCACTACATTACTTGAAATCAGTTGTCCGAAATGTTCAGTAGTTTTAAAGCGGTTGTTGTCTATGTGAATATGCGATAAACGTTTTTCTTGAGCTTCGAGTTCTTTGAGATGCTTTTGTTCGATATGGCGACCGAAGCCCCAACCAATACAAAAGAGCACCACAAAGATCAGGACTTTAAAAATAAAGGCATCCATGACTTAGTCCTGAGTTGGAAATGGGTCTGGTAGTTTTGCTGAGTTGGCTTCTACGCGAACTGCCGTGCCATATACAAATAATTCAGAGGCGCCTTGAGCAATATTTGAGGTTGAAAAACGGATGCCGACGACTGCATTCGCGCCTAAGGCACGTGCTTTATCAATCATACGGCTCATAGCTTCTTGACGGGATTCTTCGAGTAGTTCTGTATAACCTTTGAGTTCACCACCCACAATATTTTTTAGGCCAGCCATAAAGTCACGACCAACATGTTTACTGCGGACAGTACTGCCATAAACGACATCAAGTTGTTGTGTAATGGTATGACCCGGAACAGATTCAAGATTACTTAAAAGCATTTTTTAGTTATCAATATAAAAAGGTGAATTGAAGATAGGAAACTCTTCAACAAAAAGCAATATGTTCATTTTTATTTTGAAGCTTCGATCTAAAAATGAAAAAGCCCACCGAAGTGAGCTTTTCAAATATTACGGGCTAGGCTAAATCAAATTATTGTTTTGACGCAGCTTTACGCTCAGCAGTAGACGGTTGGTATTGCACAGCATCAGAAGTGTTGGCTTTGATACCACCACCAAGTGTTTTATACAATTCAACTTGGTTGTTGAGATTTGCTTGTTCAAGCAACAACAAACCTTGCTCAGCTGCATAAGATGCACGCTGCGCATCAAGTACAGTTAGGTAGCTATCAATACCAGCACGGAAGCGAGCATTTGATAGTTTGTAGGTTGTATTGGTTGCATCAACTAAACGGCGCTGTGCTGCAATACGGTCACCAATGTTTTGACGAACTGCAAGCGCATCATTCACTTCACGGAAAGCAGACTGAACTGATTTTTCATAATCAGACAATGCAATTTTCTGATCAGTTTCAGAAACTTTAATATTGGCCTGACGTGTACCCCAGTCGAAGATTGGAATATCTAGGCTCGGGCCAGCAGACCATACAAAGTTGCCTGATTTAAATAGATCACCTAAGTCCGTTGAAGCATAACCCGCAGAACCTGTCAGGCTAATAGTAGGGAACAGACGTGCTTTAGCTGCACCAATGTTCGCACCAGCAGCAGAAAGTTTGTATTCAGCTGCGCGGACATCTGGACGATTGTTCAACAAGTCACTTGGAATACCTGAACCAATGGTATTGGTCGAAGTAATACGATTGACACGTTGGTTTGGCAGCAAGTTCGCAGGCACTTGTTGACCCACTAATAGGTTCAATAAGTTTTGCGCTTGAGCAATTTGAGTTTTATAGTTCGCAACATCATTACGTGCAGTTTCTACAGAAATTTGAGCCTGACGAACAGGAACTTCACTGTCGATACCAACATCAAAACGTTTTTTGTTGAGATTATAAGATTCAAGCTGAGCCTTTAAGGTTTGATCCGCAAGCTTTAAGTTTGAGTTGGCATACGCATAGTTTAACCATGCTTGCGCCACTTGACCCACAAGCGCAATTTGCGTTGCATCACGGGCGCTTGCAGTTGCAAGGTAACTATCTAAGGCATTGTCTTTTAAGCTACGTACACGACCCCAAAAATCAAGTTCATAGGCAGTGACACCTAAACCGACATTGTAAGAAGTTACAGGCTTTTGCGTATTCAACGTGTCTTGACGAAGTACGCTACCACTTGCACCAATGGTTGGTAATTGACCATTGGCAGTGATTTGATACTGTTGTTGTGCACGTTCAATATTTAAAGCTGCGGTACGCAGGTCACGGTTATTGGCTAAAGCTAAGTCAAGAACTTGTACCAGACGTTGGTCAGCAAAGAAATCTTTATATCCTTGTTCAGCAACAGAAGTACCAGAAGCACTTGCTGTGTAGCTTTCGGGGATATTGGTCTGAACAACCGGCTCTGGACCACGCATGCTTTGGCAGGCAGCCAAAGCAAGCGCAAGTGAAGAAACCGCAATGCTACGACCTGCAATAGACCATACATTTTGCATCACGATAAATGCTCCTGATTATTTTGTTGTTTTGGTTTGTACTTAAAGATACTTCGGATCCATACGTAGAACACAGGAATAAAGAAGATACCAAGTAGGGTAGAACTGATTACGCCACCCAATACACCATAACCTACAGAGTGCTGGCTACCTGCACCTGCACCCGAAGAAAGCGCAAGAGGAAGTACACCAAAACCAAAGGCTAAAGTGGTCATGATAATTGGACGTAGACGCATTTTAGCGGCATGCAAAGTTGCGTCAAACAGATCTTCACCTTTTTCTTGAAGTTCTTTGGCAAATTCTACGATCAAGATCGCATTCTTCGCGGACAAACCAATGACGGCAATAATAGCCACCTGGAAGTAAATGTTATTCGCCAAGTTTGGATTTTTGAAGAACACCATTCCAAGGAAAGTCAGTAATAACGCACCCAATACACCTAATGGTACAACCAGTAATACTGAGAACGGAATAGACCAGCTTTCATACAAGGCAGCAAGACATAGGAAGACGATTAACAATGAAAGTGCGTATAAGAATGGTGCTTGTGCGCCAGACTCACGTTCTTCTAGAGATAAACCAGTCCATTCATAGTCAAAGCCTTGAACGCCCATCGAAGGAAGTTTTTGTACAATTTCTTCCATCGCTTTCATCGCATCGCCCGAACTTACACCCACACCCGGTGAACCTTGAATGTTCACAGATGCGATACCGTTATAACGTTCAAGACGTGGTGAACCATAAGTCCATTCACCAGTAGCGAAGGTCGAGAATGGAACCATTGTGCCTTGGTTGTTACGGACATACCACTGGCTCAGGTCTTCAGGCATCATACGTGCCGCAGCTTCACCTTGTACATAGACTTTCTTCACACGACCACGGTCAACGAAGTCATTGATGTAAGAACCACCCCATGCCATACCCATTGTGGTATTGATTTCAGCAATGCTGACACCCATAGCACCGGCTTGAGCTTGGTCAATCGTGATTTTGTACTGTGGCGTATCTTCTTGACCGTTAGGACGAACACCCATGAGGCGTTTATCTTGAGCAGCCATACCGAGCACCATATTACGGGCATCGATAAGTTGTTGATGAGTTTGACCTGCAGAAGCTTTTAACTGCAAGTTGAAGCCGGCAGTTACACCCAATTCAGGCATTGCTGGTAATTGGATTGGCATGATGTATGAAGCATCCTTCACGATCATGTTCAATGCCATACCACGTTGAATAATCGCACCCACTTGAGATTCAGGTGATGTACGGTCTTCCCAATCTTTTAACTTGATGAATGCAAGACCTGCGTTTTGACCTACACCTGTGAACGAGAAACCGGCAACACTGAATACAGAATCGACATATTTTTCTTCGTTTTTCAGGAAGTAATCGGTCATTGCAGTGACAGTTTTATCCGTACGCTCAAGTGAGGCATTCGGTGGTAACTGTACCAGTGTCATTACAACACCTTGGTCTTCTTCAGGTAAGAATGATGATGGTAACTTTTGGAATAAAAGCACTAATAAGCCGATTACAACTGCATAAATCACACCAGAGAAAATCTTGTGGTGTGTCATGAAGTTCACGCCGCCTTGGTATTTATGCGCAACTTTATCAAAAGAGCTGTTAAACCAACGGAAGAAGCGGGCAAAGATATTGTTGCTTTCTGGTTTGTTTGGATCATGTTGTTTCAACATGGTCGCGCATAGGGCAGGGGTAAAGGTCAATGCTACAATCAATGACAGAATCATTGCTGTTACCAGCGTGATTGAGAACTGACGATAAATTACACCTGTCGTACCACCGAAAAATGCCATCGGCACGAATACAGCGGTTAACACAGAGGTAATACCGATTAAGGCACCCGAGATCTGTTTCATTGAGATTTCAGTTGCAGTCACTGGGTCAAGATGATCTTCAACCATAACACGTTCAACGTTCTCTACGACAACAATCGCATCATCCACGAGGAGACCAATCGCCAGTACCATCGCGAACATGGTGAGTGTGTTGATCGAGAAACCAAACATGTTAATGACAGCAAAAGTACCCAATACCACTACAGGTACAGCCAATGTCGGAATAATCGTTGCGCGCCAGTTCTGTAAGAATAAGAACATCACAAAGAATACAAGAATCACGGCTTCTACAAGGGTATGTACAACACTTTCAATCGATAACTTAATGAATGGAGTCGTATCAAATGCAAGCGTGTCTTTTAAACCTTCAGGGTAGTTTGGACGTAGTTCTTTTAAACGTGCTTCAACAGCTTCGGCTGTATCTAATGCGTTTGCACCAGTTGCTAGTTTGATCGCTACACCACCAGCAGGTTTGTTGTTGAACTTAGAGTCGAACTGATAGTTGTCAGCACCTAATTCAACACGTGCAACATCACCTAAACGTACTTGAGCACCATTGATACTATTACGCAGGAAAATGTTTTTAAACTGCTCTGGTGTTTGCAACAAACTTTGTGCTGTAACTGTCGCGTTCAGTACTTGACCTTCAGTTGCAGGCGCACCGCCTAACTGACCAACAGCAACCTGAGCATTCTGTGTACGGATAGCCGCAGCCACATCACTCGGTGTAACTTTCAGGTTTGCCATTTTGGCTGGATCTAGCCAAATACGCATCGCATAAGAACCACCAAATACTTGGACTTCACCTACACCTGCCACACGGCTGAGAGGTTCAGAAATATTCGAGTTTACATAGTCCTTAATGTCGTCCGCAGTCAACTTGCCCGACGGTGAGTGGAATGCTACAACTTGTAGGAAGCTTGCGCCAGATTTGGTGACTTTTACACCTTGACGTTGTACGTCTTCAGGTAATAGCGCTGTCGCAGACTGGAGTTTGTTTTGGACTTGAACTTGGGCGATGTCTGGATCGATCCCTTGTTCAAAGTTCAATGTAATAGATGCCTGACCGTTACCCGCACTGTTTGACGAAATATAACGTAAGCCATCCAAACCATTCATTTGTTGTTCAATGATTTGGGTTACGGTGTTTTCAACTGTTTCTGCAGATGCACCAGGGTAAGTCGCAGAGATTGAAACCGTTGGCGGCGCAATGGTCGGATACTGTGCAATTGGCATATTTGATAGCGTGAGTACACCCGCCAACATAATCACCAATGCAATCACCCATGCAAAAATGGGGCGATGAATAAAGAATTGAGCCATTCAGTCTACTCCCTATGCGTTTGAAGTAGCTTTTTGTTCAGTTTTAGGCGCTGCTTGTTCTGCGGCTTTAGCGTTTGGCTTTGCTGCAGCAGGTTGTTGCGCACCTTGAGGTGCAGCAGCCTGAGGTTGATACGGTTTGGCTACAACTTGTTGCTCTGGCTTAACTTTCGCAATACCGTCAACAATCACTTTATCGCCAGTGTTTAAGCCTTGAGTCACGATCCAATTCGAACCTTGCGTACCAACAGTGGTTACAGGACGAGATTCAACAGCACCTTTTGCATTCACAATCATTGCAATCGCTTGACCTGTAGGGGTACGCGTAATGGCAGCTTGTGGAATCAGGTAAGCATTTGGAATCACACCTTGAACGATGCGAGCATTCGCAAACATACCCGGAAGTAATAAATGATTCGGGTTAGAAAAAACAGCACGAAGTGTAACCGTACCTGTATCTGGGTTCACACTCGCATCAGAAAATGCAAGACGACCTTCAATTGGGTATTCGCTACCATCTTCAAGACGTAATTTCACTTTGGTGTTATTACTGCTGTCCAAGTTGCCTTGGCTTAAT
Source organism: Acinetobacter sp. YH12231 (assembly GCF_013417755.1). Lineage (NCBI taxonomy): Bacteria > Pseudomonadati > Pseudomonadota > Gammaproteobacteria > Moraxellales > Moraxellaceae > Acinetobacter > Acinetobacter sp. YH12231. Next base: position 26,476 of record NZ_VPDJ01000025.1, on the reverse strand, counting down.
TGTTGACGTAAGCGAAGAAGTTCAGCACTTGATTGGTTAATGTCAACGTACATTGGATCAAGACGTTGAATTGTGACTAATGGATCAGCTTGAGATGCAGTAACTAATGCACCAGCAGTCACAGTTGAACGGTTGGTTTGACCCGAAATTGGCGCACGTACAGTTGAATAACCTAAGTTAATTTCAGCATTTTTAAGTTCTGCCTGAGATGCAGCAACGTCTGCTTCAGCCAGTTTAACTTGCGCAACAATATCGTCGTATTCTTGTTTTGAAATCGCATTTGACCCAACAAGCTGACGGTAACGACCTTCTTTAACACGTAACACGTTTAGGTTTGCTTGTTGACGTGTTAAAGCAGCACGAGCACTGTCAGCTGAAGCACGGTTTGTACGCGAGTCGATCTCGTACAAGGCTTGTCCTTCGCGAACATAGCTACCTTCTGCAAATAGACGTTTCAGTACTACACCACTGGTTTGTGGACGTACTTCTGAAATTTCATAGGCAGATGTACGGCCTGAAAGTTCAACAGATTGTTCAACGCTTTGCGGTTGGGCAACAATGACACCGACTTCAGTTGGTGGCATTTGCTGTGCAGCAGCAGCTTGCTGTGCATCTTTAGGATCTTTGCTACAACCAACAAGTGCAATACTTGTTGCCAATGCGCAAGCAGTCAGGGCAGGAGCCCAAAGCTTTGCAGACATCATTGTTCCACCTCAATTAGATATTTATCTAAATTATTCATTTGTTTACGCTTTACTGATTTTGATGTAACTCAAATAAAGTAGCGTGATCCAAATAAAACTTATGCTCCAACCGGATAAGACATCTGTCGGAAAATGAACCCCAACATAAACTCGCGAAACACCCATACACAGCATCCATAACAATGCCAAAATGGTGATCAAGCGATGTTGAGCATGTTGTCGGTAAATCAAGATCATCAAACACGCAAGCGATGCAGCATAACAACTGTGTGCGCTTGGAAATGAACTCCCGAAAGACGCTACAAGATGGTACATTTCTGGGGGACGCGGTCTGGTGAACGTAAATTTAAGCAACCATGCAAGGCCGATACTTCCAAAGATCCCTATACTGATAAAAACAATCTCTGTATATTTTTTATACCACGCAAAGTGTAAACACCATAGCGTGGTGAAAAATAATACAAAAGGCATGCCCCCTAGCGCGGAAAGTCCGATGGCAATTTGATTAAAAACAGCAATACGGTGCTGACTCATCCATTCCACGATACTTAAATCTAATAGATTTAAATAGCTAGAATAAAGCGACAACACACTGATAATTAATGCAAAAAAACCAACAAACAGTAGCGTTCGTGGCATATTTTATTCCTTGTCATTTTAACCGGTTTGAGCTCGGTTAATTAATGGACTAAAGTGTACTCATCAGTACACTTTATTTCAAGTCTGTGTAAATCATACTGATTTTATTTTTTGTGTTCATTTACATCTTACTAAAATAAAACACAAATCTGCTAATGATTGTTCTTACTGGCTTGTGTGCCATCTTCAACTTCAAGTGGGGTTTTCGGTGGCCAGAAAAAATCACTTGGTCGCGTTAGAAAATGAGTCATCACCAGTTTAGCCAGTGGTTTCCATTGTTCAAATCTTACGCGACGTGCCCGTAGTGCCACAATAATGGTTAACGTGAAACTGACGAATAAGTTAGTCAGACCGATCAGAATAACCCCTAAGAATGACACAATGATTAAGCCAATGTCTGGTGAACCATTAATATTGATGAGGCCTTGAATGAAGTTGGCCGAGGCGAAGGCGATATGGCGAATATCTAAAGGTAAACCAAAAATAAATCCAATCGTACCCATACTGCCCAGCATGATCCCGAATAAGAAGTTACCTGCCAAAGCACCTAAGTTTCGCTCAATGTAAGCGGCAAGCTTATCCAGTCTCTCTTGACCCATGATGCGTTTTAACTTTGGATGTGCTTGAATCCGTGGTCCAACTTTGCGATAGATCGCCATGTTGTCAAAGTACCCAGCAAGCAAACCTGATAAAAACAAACATACTCCAGCTATCGCAGCATGTGGCACAGCCAGTGAGGTAAATGGATTGAGGTCGTGTAAGGTTTTAGCTGCTTTTGCATGATTCATTAATGGCTCATGTAAAGCCATGTCCCAACTTAATGCGATCAATGCTGCAACAGGAATCGCAATACTGATGTTGCCTAAGATTGCAATAAACTGGGTTCGAATGATGTTAATAATTAGCGCGGCAAGTTCGGCAATCTGCGCCATTTTCGAGCCTTTACGATGCTGAACCGTCGAGGCAAGGGCGGCAGCTGTCATCGCAGGCTGTTTAGTGGCAACAGTAAAATGTAAGACATGAATCAGCATAAAGCCGAAAGAGTAGTTCAGACTATATGAAATGGCTTGCATGAGCGGTGCCATGCTGACACGGGCCATCAGCACTTTTAAAGTTGCCATACATGCAATGATCACACCGGCACCTGCCGCAGATCGGTACATGCTCATAAAGCCTTGTTTGTCCGTACTTACATAGTGTTCGCCAGTTTTACTTGCGTTTTCGGTGACTTGTAGGGCAACCAATTCACTATTGGTGGCGAGCAAATCGCGCACACTGCGCTCGCTATAAATCGCTGACGTCACATCACTGAGTAAACTACCCATAGATACATAGCGGACATCATCTTCTTCAACAATCAGGTTGAGTAAGATTTCTAAGCGATCTAAACACTGTTCTAAAAGCGACAATAAGTAAGTCAGGCTGACACTTACACCAATTCGTTTGGTCGCACGCCGAATTTTCAGCACCACATCACGACATTGTTCCAGCATTACCAACGCTTGAGAAGCATCTGGCGGTAGCACAGCACTCATTTCTTCAGCACTTTGATGCAGCTTTTTATACTGCTGAATAAAATCGTTTATTTCGCGGTTTTGCACCAAAAAAGGTGATTCATATTCGGTCAGTTCAGGTTGTGCATTAATAAATTCAGGATATAAGCCAATACCACTTACCCGATAGGACAAAACGGTAATGGCTTTAATTAACTCACGGCGAATTTTCTTTTTTTCTTCCTGATTGCTATGACCTTGATTAAATAGTCGAAAGAGCTGCATCCATTGCTGATCATCAATACTGTCCAGCCAATATTTGTCGCTATGACGATAAAAAACTCGACGGACTAAATCTTGTAATTGAGTTTCGTCATTGATCAGAGGAAGAAAATGTGCGCCAAGCCGTTGGAACAGTTGTCCCCAGAAACCATCGAGAGACAAAATACCCGTGTCCGCATATAAACTGGTTTGTTTATATCGGCTAATGAGCTTTAGGACAAAACTTTGCAGGGTAGAGGCTGCATCTGGCGTGATGAGTAAAGCTTGGATGAAAGCCTGAAATTTTTTCTTAATTTCGTCGGTATTTTTTGTATCTTCTGGTCGAATTCGGTTGATCAATTCGATCAGCAGGTTTTCATCCAGCACAGCCCGAGGGGTATCGAGCTGTTGCTGCATGGTCAAAAAGATATCATTGAGTTTTATATGCATAGGCAAGGGGAATTACGATGAATATTGTTAATTATTGAATTCGGTGTAATGCCAAGTTTGCGAGGTTGATTAAAGCTTGACGATATTCAGTATCTGGTAGCGCTGCTAAAGCGGCTAGTGCTGCCTCAGTTTCTTCAGTCGCTCGTTGGCTACAATAATCAAGTGCCCCAGAGCTTTGTACAATCTGAATAACATGCTCTAAATCTGCCGTACCGCCTGTGGCAATACTGCGGCGAATAATGTCATGTTCTTCGCCAGTGGTATTCTTTAAGGCAGAGATTAAAGGTAAAGTTGGTTTACCTTCCATCAAATCATCGCCAATATTTTTACCTAATGTTTCAGCATCTGAGGTGTAATCTAAAATATCGTCAATAATTTGAAAGGCATTTCCAAAGTGTCCGGCAAATTTTCTAAGCGGTTCACGGTACTCTGGTGTACCCGTCAAAATCGCGGCACCTTCGGTGGCCAACTCAAATAAACGTGATGTTTTACCGTGAATAATATCTAAATAAGTTTGTTCAGTAGTTTCGGGTTGGTGCTGTGATTGAAGTTGTAAAACTTCACCTTCAGCAATTTCACAGGTACCCGTTGAAAAGTCTTTGAGTAATACCTTGCTGTCTAGATCCACCAATAAATCAAAAGCTCGTGAAATTAGAAAATCCCCCACTAGTACGGCAGTTTGATTATTCCATGTCGCATTTGCGGTTGGGCGACCACGGCGTAATCCCGATTCATCAACTACGTCGTCATGAACCAAGGTTGCGGTATGTAGCATTTCTATAATTGCTGCAAGTTTACGGTGTTTTTCTAAATCTTCTGCGCCACATGCCTTTGCTGCAAGTAAACACATAATTGGACGCATGCGTTTACCGCCTGCTTCAACCACATGTTTACTGACTGCCATGACCAAGGCAACTTTAGACGTGATCCCTTCATTAATAAATTTGTCCATCGCAGCAAAGTCAGTGGCAACAGGCGCGAGAATATCTTGCTTAAAGTCGATGGTCATATGAAGAGAAACCTCAATAATTTTTGAATTACAGACGTAGTGTAGCAATTTGTTATATGAATAACAGATAAGAACTTACTCAATTGACTTAATCTTAAGTGATTTTTTTCATCAAGCGGAAGTATTGTACTTATTTTTTAACAGACTTTTATCTTTAGCATGTTGTTTGAACAGCATGATGTTGATGTAAGTCCAGTGTATATTAGCGAATTGTTGCTAAAAATCTATGTCAAACCTTGCCAAAAGCATGATAAGTGAAATAGAGCACTCATTTTAATGGTTTTAATGACACTGTTTATATAATAAACGCATACTCATCTAATATTTTACGGAAATGACTTGTTGTTTTTCGGGTTATCCCTTAAAATCTTTGCCTTTGCGAAACCCCAGTGACGATCGTTTTAAGATCGGTATATCCCTTTACCGGCACGACAACACGGGCATGTTTGGAGTACTTAAATGTACGCAGTAATCCAAAGCGGTGGTAAACAACACCGTGTAGTTGAGGGTGAAACCCTTAAAGTAGAATTATTGAAAGCTGAAACTGGCTCAACTGTTACTTTTGATGACGTGTTGATGCTTGTTAACGGTGACAGCATTCAAATTGGTGCACCAGTAGTAGCTGGCGCTAAAGTAACTGCTGAAGTAGTTAGCCATGGTCGTCACGACAAAATCCGCATCATCAAAATGCGTCGTCGTAAACACTATCGTAAACAACAAGGTCACCGTCAATGGTTCACTGAGTTGAAAATTACAGCTATTTCAGGCTAATTACGAGGAGTAAGTAGACATGGCAACTAAAAAAGCCGGTGGTTCGACTAAAAACGGTCGTGACTCGAACCCAAAAATGTTGGGTGTTAAAATCTACGGCGGTCAATCTGTGACTGCTGGTAACATCATCGTTCGTCAACGTGGTACTGAATTCCACGCTGGTGTAAATGTAGGTATGGGCCGTGACCATACTTTATTTGCAACTGCTGACGGCGTTGTGAAATTCGAAGTGAAAGGCCAATTCGGTCGTCGCTACGTATCTGTTGAAGCGTAAGCTCGAATAGAAAAAAGACCCGCATTTTTGCGGGTTTTTTTTCGTCTGAATAAAATGTGAGGTATTTTTTAGATTGTTACAAGTGAGCTACAAATCAATAAATTCACAATAAATAGTGATTTGAATCACAAAAAATAAAGAGCGTAATAGAGGAGTACAAATACAAAAAAAGGATAAGGACATGAATAAAATATTGAATACAGTTTTTATCGGTGCTGACTATCAGAAAAGGAATTGTCCTGATAAAAGCCAACAAATTGCATTTTAAAAGACACTACAACTTGGTGAAACAACTTCAATCGCTATTAAAGCTGTACCAAAATTACTTGCTGTGAGTATTTTACTTTCTCTAGGCTCAATTGCATGGGCTGGTGGGAGTGGCTCGTCATATCCTGAGCATACTTGTAATCGTTGCAATAGTGGTATTCCTGGGCCAGTAGGGTCAATGGGACCTCAAGATCCTGCTGGTGAGACAGGAGCAACAGGTGCACAGGGTGAGACTGGAGCTAAAGGTGACAAAGGCGCTACAGGTGCAACCGGAGCTAAGGGTGACAAAGGTGATACTGGCGCAGTAGGCGCTACAGGTGCAACCGGAGCTAAGGGTGACAAAGGTGATACTGGAGCAACAGGCGCTACAGGTGCTACTGGTAAAGATGGACTCAATGGCCGAGACGGCATCGATGGTAAGGATGGGTTGAACGGTCTGAATGGCAGCAATGGTCTAGATGGTGCAAGTGCTTATCAAGTTGCGGTGAGCAATGGTTATGAAGGCAATGAGGACCAATGGCTAGAAAGTCTACATGGTGTAGTTGGCGCACAAGGGCTAACAGGTGAAAATGGTTTCAGTGCGTATGAACTTGCGATAAAAAATGGATTTGTCGGTACTGAAGTTGAATGGTTGTTGAGCTTAAAAGAAACAGATCCGTACATTAAAATTCAATCAAACGTTGCCAATACAGCACCTAAACCAACTGCGAATGGACAAGATGCGATTGCAGTTGGTGCAGGTAATAAAGCTGATGGTAATCAGTCTATTGCCCTCGGTGTAAACAATACAGTCAGTGGTGATGGATCTGGTGCATTAGGTACCAATAATACAGTCACTGGTAATAATACCTATGTGGTTGGTAACAATATCAACACCTCTGCAAATAATGCTGTTGTACTTGGCAATGGTTCAAGCTCTGACCGCAATAATACGGTTTCCGTTGGCTCGGCTGGTGCAGAGCAGCAAATTATCCATGTGGCAGCTGGTACGGCAGACACCGATGCGGTAAACGTGAAACAAATGCGTCAAGCAGATCTAGAAGTGTTAAATAGTTCAAAAGCATATACAGATCAGCATGGGGCAAATGTACTTAATCAAGCCAATAGTTATACCAATTAACGTGTGAATGAATTGAACCATAATTTCAATAAATTTAAAGATAATGTTTACGGTGCTGTTGCTTCAAGTATTGCAATCGCCTCCTTACCTCAACCCACAGATGCAGGTTACAACATGTTCAGTGCAGGTATGGGGACTTGGGACGGTGAACAAGGCTATGCTCTTGGCTTCAGTGGTGTCACTGAAAACAAAAAATATGTGTATAAAATTGGGGTAACCAGCAACTCTGAAAGTGACTTTGGTGCAGGAGCTGCTATTGGGTGGCAATGGAAATAACTGAAAATTGGAATGTTGAAATTGCTAAATCATGGTTTAATTATTTGAAAGGCATTTGAGTCAAATCAAGTGCCTTTTTACTTTATATTTCTCCATCATGATGAATAAAAAACAGCAATTTGCATTAATAACCATACAAAACTTCTTATTTTCTCTAAATTTAGTCAATGAAAGTGGTTTAAGATGGAGCCATCTAACAAATTGCGTTGATGCAAATATAAAAGGTGAATCTATGAAAATGCTTCGTAAAACCATCTGTGCTATGGCATTAGGTGCAGCGACACTGGCACCGGTTATGAGTACGACAGTATTCGCGGCACCAGTTGCAGCGTCGGAGCAGCAGGCAACTGCCAATTTGGTGAAACAATTATCGGGTATTAAAAGTTTTACTGCTAACTTTCAGCAAACTACAAAAGTGACCAACCCGAAAGCAACTCAAAAGAAAGGTTTAAGTGCTCAGCATATGAACCAGACTTTTACTGGGGTCATGAAAGTTCAGCGTCCGGGTAAATTCTATTGGGAAACAACCAGCCCATCTAAGCAAACCATTGCGACTACAGGTAAAACGGTTTGGATCTATGACCCAGACCTACAACAAGCGGTACGCCAAAGCTTAGATGACCAAGTTGCGAATACGCCTGCATTATTATTGTCAGGTAATACAGCTCAAATCATGAAGTCTTATCGTATTACACAGCCGAATAAGACCAAAACCTATTACACCTTATATCCAAAAAGTGATGATGGCGTGTTTCAAAGCTTAACCATTAGTTTTGGTGCGAAAAATGCGCCGACCTTAATGATTCTCCAAGACTCATTAGGTCAAACAACCCATGTACGTTTCAATAATGTGAAGGTCAATGCGTCTATTCCAGCATCAACTTTTAACTTTGTACCTCCAAAAGGTACGGACATTATTGATCAATAATTCTCATGAACGAAAAAAAGCAGACATCGGTCTGCTTTTTTTATGAAGAAATGTAAAGGACGCAAGCTGAATTTAAGTGAAATTTAGTAGTATGCTGATATTCACAGTTTGCTTAAATGAAGTAACTTGTGGTTTTGATTGTTGCTATAGGGAATTTTGGGATGAAAAAAAATCATATGAATAATATAGCTTGGGCTGTTTCAGCTGTGGTTTTAGTCGGGTCATTAACGGCCTGCCATCCTCGAAATGAACCTGTTGAAGGTGCAACGACGGAACAGAAGCCAGCGGTCGTCGCTGATGCGATTCCACTTATTCAATCTAAATCTGTTGAGATGCAATTACCAAAAGCTCAAGCTTGCGATGCGGAAGGTTGTACCCAATATAGGATTCAAACAGTTGAAACCAATGTTGATTGGATTAATCAATATTTTACTGATCGGATTAAAAAAGCAGACCCGATTGCATTTTCAACTGAGCCGAATCAAAAAATCGATTTATCAGACAAGACGGATGTAGGCCTAAGTCAAAGTACCACTTCTGTTCGATATATTAGTCAGTGGGGACATATCGCAACTTTTGCAATCGAAAGCTATACCTACGCAGCGCATGCGGCTCATGGCATGTCGCATGTTGAATATGTCAATTTTGATTTAAAAGCCAAAAAACGTTTGGCTTTACAAGATGTCTTGGTCAAAGGTGCAGACGCGAAAGTGATTAGCGCACTTTTTGATGCCAACTATATGTGGTTGGATAGTCACGATATTGAACGTTCAAAACTACAGTTAAGCGATAATTTTTATTATGGCGCGAACGGGATCGTATTTGCTTATCCATTGTATGAATTGGCGAGCTACGCAGAGGGCATGCCTGAGCTAAAACTTCCATATTTTATGGCTAAAGGGCTATTTAAACCTGAATATTTACCAAGTTTGCCAAATTACGAAACCAAATAAGACAATTTGAAGCAAGATTATTGGTCTAATAAGGGGCACCTGTAAGCTCGGTCACTGTATTTTTAAGTGTTAAGAGCTTACACTATAGCCAGTTTTTTTCTTTACTTAAGATTGGCTATGATCGACCCGAAATTACTCAGAAATAATATTGAGGCTGTAAACTTAGCCTTAGCAAAACGTGGTGTTCAACTTAACGTAGCAGAGTGGGCAGACCTTGAAGCTCGCCGTAAGGAAATTCAGTCTAAAACTGAGTCGTTACAAGCTGAACGTAATGCTGGTGCAAAACAAGTTGGTCAAATTAAAAAAGCTGGCGGTGATGCATCTGAAATCATGGCACGTATGTCTGCTATTGGTGATGAAATTAAAGCCGCAGAAGTTGCACTTTCTGAGCTTCAGGCTGAACTTGAAGCCAAATCTTTATCGATTCCAAATTTACCTCATGAGTCTGTGCCAGAAGGCAAAGACGAAAATGACAATGTTGAAGTTCTAAAGTGGGGTACACCACGTCAGTTTGATTTTGAGATCAAAGACCATACTGACTTGGGTGAAATGATGGGCGGTTTAGAATTTGAAACCGCAACCAAATTGACAGGTACTCGTTTTAGCGTACTCAAAGGCCCATTGGCGCGTTTACAGCGTGCAATTACCCAATTTATGTTAAATACACATACCTTGGAAAATGGCTATACAGAAGCGTATGTACCTTATTTAGTTAATGCAGATTCTTTACGTGGTACAGGCCAATTGCCTAAATTTGAAGAGGATTTATTCAAACTTCAAGGCGAAAAAGAATACTACCTGATCCCGACTGCAGAAGTGCCTGTAACCAACTTCGTGCGTGATGAAATCATTGACCCAGAACGTCTACCTTTAAAATATGCAGCACATACGCCATGTTTCCGTAGCGAAGCGGGTTCGTATGGCCGTGATACACGTGGTTTGATCCGTCAACACCAATTTGACAAAGTAGAAATGGTTCAGATTGTAAAACCTGAAACTTCGATGGATGCTTTGGAAGAATTAACGGGTCATGCCGAAGGTATTCTTCAAGCATTAGGCTTACCATACCGTAAAGTCGTTCTGTGTGGCGGAGACATGGGCTTTGGTGCAATCAAAACTTATGATTTAGAAGTTTGGGTGCCAAGTCAAAATACCTACCGTGAAATTTCATCTTGCTCATGCATGGGTGACTTCCAAGCACGCCGTATGAAAGCGCGTTACCGTGCTGACCAAAAGAAAACTGAGTTTGTACACACGCTGAATGGTTCAGGTTTGGCAGTTGGTCGTACTTTACTTGCCGTGATGGAAAACTATCAACGTGCAGACGGTTCAATTGAAATTCCAGCAGTACTTCGTCCATATATGGGCGGTGCTGAATTTATCGATTAATAGTCGATAAAGTGCATACATTTGTGCACAAAAATTGCTTAAGACAATCAGATTTAAACTATTGAGGTCGTGTGTGGATATCTTTCCAATCTCTTTGAAGTTGCAGCAGCAACCTTGTCTGATTGTTGGCGGTGGTCGAATTGCATATCGAAAGGCTGTGCTGCTTGCAAAAGCGGGCGCACAGCTGACAGTTTGCTCACCTGAAATTGAAGATGATTTATTGAGCTTGGTTAATAAAACCCAAGGTCAATATCTCAACTCGATTTATCACGAATCGGTTTATCAAGAAAATGCCATTGCGCTGCGTCAGTTTCGTTTAGTGATTGCAGCAACCAATGACAAAGCTGTCAATCAGGCGGTATTTGAAGCCTGCGAAGCTGAAAATGTCTTGGTTAATAGTGTCGATGATCCGCCGCATTGCCGTTTTATGGTTCCTGCGATAATTGACCGTTCTCCGCTGGTCATCTCTGTTGCATCTAATGGCACATCGCCAGTGCTTTCACGCCAAATCCGCACCCAGTTAGAAAGCTCAATTCCACATGGCATGGGCAAACTGGCTGAGTTCTCAGGCCAATGGCGCGCAGCTGTTAAAGCCAAAATCGTCAATCCAGATGAACGCCGTATTTTTTGGGAAGATTTGTATGCAAGTCCGCTCAAAGAGCAAGTATTCAATGACAATTTGACTGAAGCCAATCGTTTGATTGAACAGGCCTTATTGGAATGGAAACAGCCGAAAGGTGAGGTGTATTTGGTTGGGGCAGGGCCGGGTGATCCTGAACTGTTGACCTTAAAAGCTCTGCGTTTAATGCAGCAAGCGGATGTGGTGATCTATGACCGTTTGGTTTCTCAGCCGATTATGGACCTCTGCCGCCGCGATGCCGAAAAAATCTATGTAGGTAAAGCAAGATCCAATCATGCTGTTCCGCAAGAAGGCATCAATGCCTTACTGGTGAAATATGCCATTGAGGGAAAACGCGTCTGCCGCTTAAAAGGTGGAGATCCGTTCATCTTTGGCCGCGGCGGTGAAGAAATTCAGGAACTCTTTGCGGCAGGCGTTGCCTTCCAAGTCGTTCCGGGAATTACTGCTGCCTCTGGATGTTCGGCTTATGCAGGGATTCCTTTAACGCATCGAGATTATGCGCAAAGTGTACGCTTCTTGACAGGACATCTCAAAGAAGGTTCACCGGAGCTACCTTGGAATGAGTTGGTTTATCAAAATCAAACGCTCGTGCTGTATATGGGCTTGGTCGGTCTAGAAAAAATTTGTGAGAAACTCATCGCGCACGGGCAGCGTCCAGATATGCCTGTCGCATTGGTTTCTAAAGGGACGACACCTGAACAAAAAGTCGTGGTTGGGACATTGGCAGATATTGCATCTAAAGTCAGTGAATACCAAATTCAGGCGCCTACATTGACCATTATTGGTGATGTGGTGAGTCTGCGTGAACAACTTCAATGGCATGAGCGAGGATAAGCAACGCAACGCGTTGCCCGAGCGCAAGGTGAAGGCTATGCCTGAGCAAAGAGGATAAGCAAGCTGCTGAATTGTCCACGTGCAAGGCGAAGGCTATGCCTGAGCAAAGAGAATAAGCAAGTTATTGTATTGTCCAATTGCAATGCGAAAGCTAAGCAATGTAGATAAGCAAGCGCTTGTTGTACCATCTAAACTTATGCTACAGCTATAGAAACTATAGCCTGAGCTTTAAGCCATTATTTAACTAAAGAGTAGAGAAAAAAACTGTGATCCATGTTGTTTTATACGAGCCAGAAATTCCTGCAAATACAGGGAATATCATTCGTTTATGTGCCAATACTGGAGCGCAGTTGCATTTGGTCAAGCCATTAGGTTTTGAGCTGGATGATAAAAAACTCCGCCGCGCCGGTTTGGATTATCATGAATGGGCACACATGAAAGTGTGGGAAAACTTTGAAGAATGCCTTGCGGGCTTAAAAGCGCAAGGTATTGACATGGATGCCATTTATCCATTAACCACCAAAGGTTTTGAAACACCGCATACCTCTAATTTAAATCGTCCTGTGGCACTGTTGATGGGGCCTGAAACACGTGGTTTGCCGGAAGATGTCCGTATGATGTTCCCAAAAGAACATTGGATTCGCCTCCCGATGGCACCAAATTCGCGTAGTTTAAACTTGTCTAATGCTACTGCTGTGATTTTATATGAAGCTTGGCGTCAGCAAGACTTTAAAGAATTGGTCTAAGTGTGATCTGTTCAAAAAGCCGCTCTATCGAGCGGTTTTTTATTGGGAGTGAACACAGTGAACCGTTTACAGCAATGAAGTTTTGTAAAATAAGGGCTTAAAAACTTCAGCATCAATATAAAAATGTGTATAAGAACACTGTGAAGAAATAAAACGGGTACTTAAAACTTGAAATCTATAAATTTAAAAGCTTTTGGTGTCGTGATTGCGACCGGATTCATTTCATCAATGAGTTGGGCTAATCCAACCGTATCGAACACAACAGAACAGACACCAGTGACCGTCACTGCAACTACAGAAAATGTTCCAGTTGTACCGAAGGTTGAGGTGATTAAGCCTTTTACTAAAGCTGAAATCCAGCAGGGTATGCTGGAAATGCAGCAAAGGCAAAATCAGCGTATTGAGGAATGGGGAAAAACACTAAAAGCCGACGATTTTGAGAGGTCTTGGTATGGTGGTCGCCAATTGAAAAAAGCAAAGCGTCAGGAAGTATGTGGGCTATATCAAGACTTAGTCAATGAAACATACAGCTTGGCTCAAAAAAATAAAGCGCGTCTTAGCCCTGCCGATCAGCAGTTAGTAGCAGATCGAAATCAATTTATTCAAAGCTTAGGTTATGAAAATAATATCGTTGATACCAAGATGGGTTTTAATTGCCGCTTAAAATAAGTGATTTTTATCACTGCTTTGATTTATGTGAATGATCCATGTCCTTGATGTAAAAAATAAAGGACATGGAAAAGCTCGAGATACCTCATGAATTAATCAATTAAATTAAAGTCACTCAGTTCTGTTTGTAGATGTTTTGGATTATTTGCAAATAGAAGTTGACCACTGGTGTATAACCAACCCAATTGACCTTGCTGCTGAAGACGTTTCAGTAAGACGTCGTTAAATGTCGACGTTGCAAAGACAGTTTCACTAAAGACTTTAAACTCACCGACATTAGTGTTTTCACTGTCTTTCATAAACAGCATGCCGTTTTTGGTGGTTGAACTCATATCTAAAGCACGGCTGACTAAGCGGTAACCGTCTTTAGCTTGCTCATCGATCATCTCCTGTAATTTTATGCTGCGCTCTACACTATTGCTGCCGGTTGGGTAAGTTTTATAGCGATAGCTGTAAGTGCCATGGTGTGCGCTGCTATTTATACAGGTTGCAACTTTAGGACTATTTTGTTTGCCGTTCAGAATTTCAGGACGAAAACCTGTGTAATAGCTTTTGAATTGAATAATACGGCAGCCTTGGGCACCCAGTGTATTGAGCATAGTTTCCAGTTGCACTGGGTCTACGAGCGGGGAAACATAGCCGCTGTCGTAAGTATATGTCGCGGTATCATTTTCCTTTTTAATGAAATAATCTTTGAAATTCAGGGCATTGGTTGGTCTGACGCTATGCAGGTATTGATAGCCTGATTTGCCTTTTTCATTTAACTGATTACGCCATGTAAAATATATGTCAGCGATAGAGGGTGCTGTACGGTCTGCAACAATATGATTGAAACGCGTATTTTCATTGGCAAGTTTCATGTAGCTATTAACATTACCATTGTCCAAAGTTTTAGAATCATAGCCAATTAACTTATAACCACTTTGTCCCATTGTATTGAGCTGAGCCAAGAAGTTTACTGTGTCGGTGGTATTAATAAAATTCTCAGACTTAAAATCTGCAGTTGTGATTTTGGTTTTCGGTTTTAAATTGGTGAAGAATTCATTGGAATTTTTTGTATAGCAGCGGCTGTCCTTGAGTGGGTCGGTAATTAGACCTCGTTGCATGATGATATAGCTTGGATTTGAAATCGTCGCGTTAATTACACAGAAAGAATGATTATTTAAAAAAGTTAAAACGCGGTTGCTCGTCGCGCCACCTCTGACTGGTTGAAACTTAATAGCATGATATTCAAAGTTATTTAGAGTTGCAGCAGGCTGTATTTCACTCATGACCATGTCATGAAGTAATTGATAGCGTTTGGAAATAAATTCACCGCTGCAAGTTTTACTTGAACTATTGTGTACCGCATATTTTAGTTCTTCGTTCAGTGCACTGACTGAATTTTCACTGGTTTTATGAATTGAAATTTGTGGTAAATCGCAATTACTGTTACCGAGGGCAGAATTCCCTTGAATCCATTCACCTGTGAATTTATCCGCTACAGTTGTTGGCGTTGGCGTTGGCGTTGGCGTTGGCGTTGGCGTTGGCGTTGGCGTTGGTGTAGGTGTAGGTGTAGGTGTAGGTGTAGGTGTAGGTGTAGGTGTAGGTGTAGGTGTCGCGCCATCATCATTGGAGCTTGATCCACCACAGCCCACCAATGTCGTAAATACAGCAGCGATAATGCTGATTTTGTGATTATTATTCATGACTAGTGCTCAATAGAGTGAAGTTGTTATGTACGGCTGATGCGGTTGTATAAACTTTTAAAATCTAGATTTATTGCACAAGGTGTGACTCAATCCAGCCATTGCCATGTTCTGTAGTGACTTCTATCAAACCTGTTTTAGTCATGTTTCCCGCAAAAATAATGTCTGCATTTTTTGACAGTTTATTAATGACTTGGCTCGACTTATCGGCAGTTTGATAAAGCGGTAGATTATTAATTTTAGGTCTAAGTTGCTGTCCCATACTGAAACCATTTGCAGCATAATTTGAATTAGTCGTGGCCTGACTGCCTGTCCATTCTTTTGCGGTATTCGATACTTCTTTGGATGTTTCATTAAATTGATTCAGTGTATTTCTTAAATCACGCATGGTATCGGCAAAACCTGCATATACTGATATTGAAGCTAAAGACAGACTGCTAACGATGACTAAATGACGAATTTTCATGAACTTTCTCCTTTACTTTGTTATGTCATTCCGCATGAGTTTTGTCGGATTCATAACATTCGCGGTGTTTAAATAACTATAAAATGCGAAAATTTAGCATTTTTAAAATAGATCATTTATACTTCACTTGTAAAGAGGGTGGAGTGGTGAAAATGAATGTAGAAAGCCAGAGTGAACATCTAAAGCAAAGTAAAAATTGGTATCAGTCCTTACCGACGGAATGGCAAAATTGGTTGAATGAAAATATTGAAAATGGTTGCGATGTACAGAAAATAAGTCTAATTTTACAATCACATGGATTAAGCCCAAGGGCGGATCAATACTTATTTTCTGATGCAGACCAACTTTCAGAACAGCTGCAAAATGAACTTTTGGAATACAGTCTTGAGGGCTTAGAGACAGATGAAATTTTAGAAAAAATTAAGCAAAAAAATATTTCAGATCATTTGATCATTCAGTTTCTAAAGCGTGTAAACAATAACGTAATTTTTAAAAAACTGAAGCAAGTGCAGCAACAGCAGAATAAACAGCGTTGGCTATTACAGGTGATGGGTCAATTGAATCAATTGAACGACCACATTTCATCCACAATCGATTGCATAGAAACACCTGATTTTGAAACATTCATAGAGCGGTATTATAGCCAGATGCGACCGGTCATTTTAAAAGGTGGGATACAACATTGGCCTGCACTGCATAAATGGAGTCCTGATTATTTTGCACAGCATTTTGAAAATGAGTTGGTTGAAGTCCAGATGCATCGTGAGCAGCATCAAGATTTTGAAAAAAAATCGGTACAGTTGAAACGCATTATTTTGATGCAAGATTTTGTCGCACAAATCAAAGCCACTAAGCGTAGCAATGACATTTATTTAACTGCGAATAACGCCGCTCAAAATAAGCAGTTCATGCAAAAGATAAGTGAGGATCTAGGTGACTTCGCCAAAGGTTATTGTCAAAAAGAGATCAAAGATCGACATTTTTTATGGTTTGGTCCTGCAGGCACATTTACGCCACTGCATTATGACTTAACCAATAATATGTTGGCACAAATCTATGGACGTAAGAAAGTGACTTTGATTCCTGCATGGCAAATGCCGTATATGTATAACGATCATTGGGTATTCAGTCAGGTTTCAGACGTCGTAAAGGCTGATCTAGCAGCCTATCCACTGTTAGAAAACGTGACGCCGTTTGAGTGCATTTTGCAGCCAGGGGAAACCTTATTTATCCCAATTGGTTGGTGGCATAGTGTTGAAAGTTTAGATATGTCGATCAGTGTTTCTTTTACGCATTTTAATGTAAATAATCATTTTTTTACTGAATATCCTCAAGATCTCATCAGATAAAAATTGTGAAGTAGATTAAACAATGCGAAAATTTCACTTATGCAGTCTAATTTTCATGGCAATTCAATGAGCAAACTTCTCACTAATGAGGCAGATCAAAATTTACAGCAAGTATTGGTGCTGATGAATGAGCTGAGCCAATGGCTGATTCGCTCAGGTGTGGGGTATACCGAGTTTACTGCTGCATTGAAACCGGTTTTTTTCCAACAAGCTGTACATGAGTTAGAGCGTATCGATCAAAAACCGACAATTTCTGCGATCAGTTTACTTTCTGGCCTACACCGTAAAGACGTGACTGCTTATAAAGAAGTGATTTCTGAGGGTAAGGATCTGAATGAAGCAACTGTTTCAGAGCCAATTAGTGTGCCATCACGTGTGATTGGTTTGTGGCTTGCAGAAGGCTGGGGGGATTCATTGCCCTTCAGCAGTGAGTCAGAAAATAGTTTTGAAATGTTAGTGAAACGTATCTCCACCGAGCGCCATCCACGTTCGGTACTCAATGAGCTTGTTCGTTTGGAAATTGCCACTGAAAAAGATGGGCAGGTGTATTTACAACAACGTCGTTTTATTCCAGATCCTTCGCAGTTAGAAGCACGTAAAATTTTAACGCGAAATGTTCAAGCGCATTTAGAAGCGGGTTTGCATAATTTATTGAATCCTGATGAAATACCTTACTTAGAACAAGCCATTTGTGCTGACGAATTAACAGAAGAATCGATTAATAAATTACATGAAATGAGCTTAGAGCTTTGGCAGAAATACTCATTACAACTTTTAAAACTTGCCGCGGAGCGTTGCGCAGTGGATGACGGGAATCCTGAAGCAAATCGTGCATTTCGCTTTGGAGTTTATCAACATGATGCAAAAATTAAATTTTAAAATACTGACACTTTGCAGCCTGATGTCCGTATTGTCAGGCTGTGAGATTGATTTTTTTTCGAGCGGTGGGGTAACGATCGAAGGCACAGGTGATCCAATTATTGATATTGGTCATGCGGGTGAGCAGAATGGTAGCTTTATACTTGGAACACGCTATCTAGAATTTTCTACGCCTGAGCAAGATACCTGTCATGGTGTAGAGCGCAAATTGACGTTCTTAAATCCGCTTGACCGTGAAAAAATAGACACTCAGATGTTTGTAGAAATACCAGCTGCACTGTCTGAACTAAATTCACAAAATGTACGTCTGACATTAAAGAACACCAATAGCGTGCCAGTCACGATTCAATTGCAATGTGATATGCCATTAACTATGCAGTTGGATGAGCAAGTTCGACCGTATTTTCCAAAACAGACTTGTGAAACGCCAAGTGAAATCAAGCTGTATCCGCAGCAGCAGCATGTCTTTGAAGCGGCAGTCAATCTTGAAACCGTGGAAGTAGGTACATGGAGCCATGGTGTGGGAACCGCTGTTGAGTTTAAAGGCAATACAGGCGAGAAGTGTGAAGAAATGACAATCCACTTTAAGCAATCCGCTAAGCGTATTCAGCCTTAGAGATCATTAGGCTAGACATAAAAAAGGCGCTTAAAGCGCCTTTTTTATGAGATGGAAAACTTATAGTTTGTCATCAAATTCGTTATGTTGTGGTGCTGGGTGTTTAAAACCTTTAGTTTTATAACCAAGGTATAAAATACCGAACATTGCCCACCATAAACCATATTTCAAAGCAGTTTCTTCAATTTCTAACCACATCGCAAAGATACTGATAAAGCCAAGCATTGGAATAACGACAAAGCTAAAAATATCTTTGGCTGTTTTTGTGCGGCCATCACGAAGTGCATAACGTGAAATCACAGATAAGTTCACGAAAGTAAAGGCTGTCAATGCACCAAAACTAATCATCGAAATGACAATATCAAGATCCATAAAGCCCGCAGTTAATGCAACCGCACCTACAATCATGATGTTGTACGATGGTGTGAAGTTTTTCGGACTAATATGACCAAAGATCTTCTTGTTAATGACGCCATCACGCCCCATTACGTACATCAGACGTGATACACCGGCATGTGCAGAAATACCTGATGCCATTACTGTCACAATCGCAAAAGTTAAAACATAGGATTGGAACAGTGAGCCGCCGACGAGCATGAGTATCTCTGGCTGCGTTTCAGCAATATTCTTGAAATAGTTGCCCGGCTCAGCAGGGAAGAACAGCTGCATGAAGTAGGTACTAATAATGAAGATAATCCCTGCGATTAAAGCAGTTAAGAAAATCGCTTTCGGCAGTGTTTTCTCAGTATCTTTGGTTTCTTCTGCCAATGAACTTAATGAGTCAAAACCAGTGAACGAGAAGCACAGTAATGTTGCACCTGTAATCAGTGCACCCACAGACGTCAGTTCATTCCAGAATGGCTCAAGGCTCCATAATTGGTAGCGTTCTGCCGCAGAAATCGGGCCATCAGCATTGAAGCCCATTTGAAGCTTGCTGTAGACCATCCACGTGAAAATACCAATTACTAATAACTGCACAAGTACAATCAGGCTGTTGAAGTTAGCAACAAAACGCGCGCCGCGTAAGTTAATTCCAGTCATGAATGCCGTTAGCACAATGACCCATACCCAGTGGTTTACTGTTGGAAATAGTGCTTCAAGGTAAATCACTGCAAGAATAATATTCACCATTGGAGACAGCAGGTAATCTAGCCATGACGACCAACCCACCATGAAACCAACGTTCGGGTGAATGGATTTTTGAGCATAGGTATACGCCGAACCCGATGATGGATAGCGACGGATCATATGTCCATAACTGATAGAGGTAAACAAAATTGCAATCAGGGCAATAATGTAAGATGTCGGCACGTGTCGATGACTTTCTTCAGAAACTAGACCGAAGGTATCGAACAAGGTCATCGGCTGAATGTAAGCCAAACCAATAATAATAATGTGCCAGAGTCCAAGCGTTTTTTGCAGTTTAGCTGCCGATTGAGTCCCAGAGATATTTGTCAACGGCGTTATCCTCTTATCGTTGATCAAGGATCAGTCATATTCTAAGGATCGTTTGAGACGAACGATCCCCCCTACGTTTTAAAACAAAAGTGCGCCAATCTACTCCAAATTGGTACATTTTGTCAGTAACTTTGAAATTATTTTTAGCAGAAATTATGCCAGTTTGTTTAAAAAATAACTGATATTGCGTTCTGCAAGTGAAAAGCCCGATGTTTAAAAAAACATCAGGCTTAATTTTTCGCTATATTCGCTTATTTTTCAGCAATTACCAAGCTTTTTTTAGAATAGTTTTGAGGTCTTCTAAGCTGGCTTCTTTAGGGTTGTAAATAATCGATCCATCATTCAGTGCTTTCTCTGCCACTTCATCCAATTGAGCTTCTGTCACCTTGCCAGTTTCACTCAAAGTACGAGGTAATTTGGTCAAACTAAACAGGCGGTCACGCATGGCTAAAAGCGTTGAAATGGCTTTTTCTGCACGTTGGTTGGCTGGTGTTTGCGCATAAATATCAGGGCCAGCCAGTGGTAATAGCAATTCAGCAATCTTATCGCCATTTACTTCTTTGTTGTATTCCAGCACATACGGCAGGAATAAGTTCATGCATAAGCCGTGGGGCAGATGAGCTACTGCACCCAGCGCATGACCTAATGAATGCACCAATCCGACCATCGAGTTCGAAAATGCAATTCCTGCCATCGTAGAAGCTTGTGCAAGTTCTAAGCGTCCATGCGCATCACTGGTATTATCTAATACACCAAATAAGCTATTGCTGATTTTCTTGATTGCGGCAGTTGCATAGGCATCTGAAATAGGGTTTGCCGCCATGCACGTATAGGCTTCAATCGCATGTGTCATCGCATCCATTGCTGTCATCGCCGTAAGATGTGGTGGCAAGGTTTGCGTCATGCGTGGGTCAAGAATTGCCGCATGTGGCATCAAATAATTCGATGCAAAGGCCATTTTGACATTCTTTTCAGGGTCAGAAACCACAGCGACCATAGTCACTTCTGAACCTGTCCCTGAGGTTGTTGGAATCACAAAAAATGGTTTTAAAGGTTTTGGTAAGTTGTGCGCACCTGAGTATTTCAGTAAGTCATCACCACCTTCAGACACCAATATATTGGTTGCCTTAGAGGTATCAATGACTGAACCGCCACCGACGGCAATAATGGCATCACATTGGTTGTCGCGGTAAAGTTGAGCCGCTTTACGTACGGTTTCTAAACTTGAGTCTGGCGGAACATCATCAAAAATATAGCCAATTACCGTCTCGGTACTTTC
Organism: Acinetobacter sp. YH12231; assembly: GCF_013417755.1. Taxonomy (NCBI): domain Bacteria; kingdom Pseudomonadati; phylum Pseudomonadota; class Gammaproteobacteria; order Moraxellales; family Moraxellaceae; genus Acinetobacter; species Acinetobacter sp. YH12231. The sequence continues at coordinate 5,318 of NZ_VPDJ01000025.1, read as the reverse complement.
AAATGCCGCTTCAATCGGTGCAAGTAATTGGTTACTGCGAACGCCTTTGTCGGTAATGATCATGGGGCGTTTAGCACCCAACGTAGACAGTTCAAATGGGATGTGTTCTAAAGCTGCATGGCCAGCAATCACTTTTACAGGACAGAAAAATTCGTAATATGGTTTAGCCATGTGTTATGTGCTCCGTTTTAAATAAGACTGGGCTACTTTTAAATAAATATTTGCAGCACCACTGAGTTTTTCTTTTAGGCTTAAATGTGTTGGATATTCTTTGACAGCCAATTCAGCCACCAATTTAGGTAAAATTAATGCTTCCATTTTGTTGAGACAACGCACTAGTCGGATCGCATAAGACAAATCACCGTCGGCGATCATGCGGTCATTGGCAAAGGCTTGTGCGGTACTTTCTTGAAATGAGAAGACCAAAAAGGCATGACTCAAATGCTTAAACGTAATGGTTAAGTCAGGCTTTTGAGTGCCGGGTGTGAGGAGTTTGAGTTGATGGTCTTCCGTGACTTGCGCGACAAATGCAGCACCATTAGGAAAAACATTCATAGATAAAATAAAATTAACTGGAAATTTAGCAACTTCTTGTTTAATTTCTTCATCGACCTGGCTCGCCATGACCAGACCTCTGCCAATCACATCCATCATGAGTTTGACATAGGCCTGCTGGAGCGCGGGTTTAACGGATTTAGTTGCAATCACGTGTACATCCCTTATCTATAATTATTAATTTAGAGCTTTTACTCTAAATTATTTTATTTGAGAAAGCAAAGTCTTTTATAGTTGTTTGACTGTTACGTCTTTAAAGTAACCACTGTTTTTCAAAGTATCAATGATATCGACGCATAAGTTTTCAAATTTAGGGTAATCTTGCACCAAATCTTGTATACGAACCATTTCTAATCCAGCATAGCCACATGGATTAATGGTATGAAAACCAAATAGATCACAATCGATATTCAGTGCCAAACCGTGATAACTGCGGCCTTTACGAATTTTAAAACCCAAAGAGCCAATTTTACGATCATTGACATATACCCCCGGCGCATCCGCTTTGGCGTAGGCTTCAATACCGTATTTATTCAGTAACTCAATCATCAAGTTTTCTGCATACGATACTAGTGTACGTACATTCCAACCCAAACGATTTAAATCAAACATGAAATAAGCGACCAACTGACCCGGTCCATGCCAAGTGACTTGTCCACCACGGTCTGTTTGTACCACAGGGATGTTACTTTGCACCAAAATATGTTCAGGTTTGCCAGCTTGCCCCTGAGTTAATACATCGGGATGTTGCAATATCCACAGCTCATCAGGTGAGTTTTCATCTCGCTGTTCAGTGAGAGTTTTCATCTCTAAAAAGCGGTCTGCATAAGGGGTCAGGTGGTTATATTGACGAATGATTAATTCGGGTTTTTGAACAGTTTCAGTCACGTATTTCGTGTCCTTTTCTATCAAAGTCATGTATGGATTATAATGAATTAGACGTACAAAAGGGGGGTTAAATACTGAATACTTGAGGGTATTACTATTATACTTAGACATAAAAAAACACGCCCTAAAGCGTGCTTTTTTATTTAAATCAACAGAATTACAGCGCGGTACGAATGTGTTTACAAGCTGCTAAATCCGCATAGACCGCATGTACTTGTTCTAACTCTTCGAAACGTAATTGAGCAGTAATTGAATGATATTTACCTGTACGAGATGGAGTCACAGTCATTTTACTGCCATCAAAATCAGGAAAATGTTTAACAAAAATTTCATTCACTGCAAGGCGAAGTTCTTCACCTGCATTACCAATCAATTTAATTGGGTAGTCCATAGGGAAGACCCAAAGATGCTCTTGCAATTCACGTGAAGGAGCGCGATTAGTCATATCAGTCATGGGACACCTCATTATTTAAAAATACCTGCAATGAGCAGGTATTTGGAATCATTTGCTACATGCTCATAATATGGGGTGGAAAACCCCATATTCAAGCCTGCATTGTCCTAGTTATAGGTTAGTCATTCTCAAGGAATGAACGCAAATGCTCTGAACGTGATGGATGGCGAAGTTTACGTAAAGCTTTCGCTTCAATCTGACGAATACGTTCACGTGTTACGTCAAACTGTTTACCCACTTCTTCCAGAGTATGGTCTGTTGGCATATCGATACCAAAACGCATCTTCAAGACTTTTGCTTCACGTTCAGTCAAGTTTTCAAGAACTTCACGTGTTGCTTCTTTTAAGCCTTCAGACGTTGCAGCATCAATCGGAGAGGTGATGTTGCCGTCTTCAATGAAGTCACCAAGATGCGAATCTTCATCATCACCAATTGGTGTTTCCATTGAAATTGGTTCTTTCGCGATTTTAAGCACTTTACGAACTTTCACTTCGTCCATTTCTAGACGTTCACCTAATTCTTCAGGTGTCGGTTCACGACCCATTTCTTGAAGAAGTTGGCGAGATACACGGTTGATCTTGTTAATGGTTTCGATCATGTGTACGGGAATACGAATAGTACGTGCTTGGTCGGCAATAGAACGCGTAATCGCCTGACGAATCCACCAAGTTGCATAAGTAGAGAACTTATAACCACGACGATATTCGAATTTATCCACCGCTTTCATCAAGCCGATGTTACCTTCTTGGATCAAGTCGAGGAATTGCAAACCACGGTTGGTGTATTTTTTCGCAATCGAAATTACCAAACGTAAGTTGGCTTCAACCATTTCCTTTTTCGCACGGCGAGCTTTTGCTTCACCAATCGACATACGTTTAGAAATGTCTTTGATGCCTTTTACATCTAAGCCAAGTTCTTTTTCGATGTCAGCGATTTTTTGTTGGAATGCCAGAACGTCAGGGCGGACTTTTTCAAGATAGCCTTTCATTTCTGCAGGTGCTTTAGCAATTTGTTCATCTAACCAAGCAAAGTTAGATTCTTGACCTGGGAAAGACGTACGGAATTGAGTACGGTCCATACGACCACGACGTACGGCATAACGCATGACTTCACGTTCAGAAGTACGGATTTGGTCATGGGTATTACGGATCAAATCAGAGATGATATCGAATAAACGTGGTGTAAATTTGAACATCATGAACACAGTTGCAAGTGCTTCAAGTGCAGCAGCAGCTTCTTTACTGTTACGACCATTTTTTTCAATTGCAGCTTTAGTCACTAACCATGCTTGTTCAAGCTCAGTGAAACGTGCTTTGGCAATTTCAGGATCTGGACCAGATTCGCCTTCAGAATCATCATCACCTTCAGACTCTTCTTCTTCATCGTCATCATCAAGTTTGACATCTTTAGTTGGCTTGTTGGTTGACGCTTCATCTTCATCGATCTCAGAATCATCTTCATCGATCACTTCTGGGATGGCTTCGTCAGATTCTGGATCTAAATAACCAGAAAGAATATCCGCTAGACGGCGTTCACCCGCTTCATAATCTTTGTATTCTTGCAGTACAACTTCGACTGCATTTGGCCAATAAGCAATAGAATGTAAAACGTCACGAATACCTTCTTCGATGCGTTTTGCAATGCTAATTTCGCCTTCACGTGTCAAAAGCTCAACTGTACCCATTTCGCGCATATACATACGCACAGGGTCAGTGGTACGACCGGGTTCATTTTCAACAGATGCAAGTACAGCAGCGGCTTCTTCTTCAGCAACTTCGTCAGTCGCTTCGCTGCCACCTTCAAACATTGTATCGTCAGTTTCTGGTGCACGATCATGTACCGGAATACCCACGTCATTCAACATCTGAATGATGTCTTCAATCTGTTCACTTTCAGTGATTGAGTCCGGGAGATGATCGTTAACCTCGGCGAAAGTTAGGTAACCTTGCTCTTTGCCTCGGCTAATCAGAGCCGCTACTTGAGAAGTAGGGGAAGTCATATCGCTCATCTTTGCTTACTCTTCGTTGAATCTGTGGCAGTAAAAAACCGTGCATTTTAGCACGATCGTCTCATTAAATCTTGTTAATAGCTGGCTTATCCCATTAGGACGGTACAGCATCAAGCTGTCCAATGAGATATTAAAAATTTAAATTCAGTAATTTAGGTGGGGCTGAAATTGTTGTTTTCAAGTTCATCCCATGCATCGATTATTTTACGAGTCATCTTTGACTGTCATAAAAATGAAGGACGCAGGGTGGATTATATCATGCCACAGGTTTTGGTAAGAAAAAAAGACCTATTTTTAAAGTTTAGTTGTTAAAAAAACAAATAAAACTTGACAATATTTTATATCCCATATAAATAGCGGCTAGACCCCTTCAATTTTTTTCATTATGAGGTAGTTTTGGTGTCTTCTACAGATTTTGAACTAGATGATAACTACGGTGATGATGATGTGAATTTCGATGAGGCCAGTGCAAAAACTAGCGCGAAAGAATCGTTAGAAAAGCGCCGACTTATTGATGACCTTCTGGCTCAGCGCCGTCTTGAACGTGAGCTTAAAGATTTTGATTACGACATCGACGATGACGATGATTTTGATGACGAAGAAGACTAAATAGCGATTTAGCATAGCGCTTGAAAATGCTATGCTTACGCATTAAGTTTCTAACTCTGGATTTGAAATGAGTGCTTTAGATTTAGACCTTTTGAGTGACTATCTAGACGGCGATGACAACGAGCATGGTCTAGATTTTGCAGCGACTCATGGTTTTTTATGTGCAATTGCAGTAGGCCCAGCTTTTGATAAATGGCTAGACGAACTTTTTGATAACAATCAGAAAAAAGTACCTGCTGAAATTATTGCACAAGTAAAAGCATGGCTCGAATCGATTCGTCAGAATCTTGCCAATGAAGATGGTATTGAATTTCCATTTGAAATTGAAGAAGCCGATGTTGAATCAAGTCTTGGTGACTGGAGTGTTGGCTTCGTTGATGCCATGTTCCTAAACGAAGATGCATGGTTCACCGACGAGTTTGAAGAACAATTGGTAGATTTAACTTTGCCAATCATGGTGTTCAGCGGCATTGATGAAGAAGATCCACAAATGGAATCTTTCCGTCGCAATGGTCAGTTGATGGATGAACTTGCAGAAGAAATCCCAACCAATTTGAACGAATTATATTTGATGTATCACACACCAAATTAATTTCGATGAAATTTAAAAAAAGCACCTTGGGGTGCTTTTTTTAGCGCTGAACTTTTTCAGTTCAAAATTAATCTTAATGCTTAACTAACCCGAATCCTTTTTAAGCCAATGACTGCATAATTTGAATTGTGGGCTTATGCTGCTGAGTTAATTGGTATGCACATAGTGATGCGTAAATACCACTTAAAAAGCCTGAGATACTTCTAGCTCTA
>NZ_VPDJ01000024.1:0-42220 GCF_013417755.1 Acinetobacter sp. YH12231 | reverse complement strand
CCGAACTCAGAAGTGAAACCTCTTAGCGCTGATGGTAGTGTGGGGTTACCCATGTGAGAGTAAGTCATCGCCAGCTCATTATTCGAAACACCCCCTGATATCTCAGGGGGTGTTTTTTTATGCGTGGAAAAAAGATAAAAGGGGGCGAAAATAAAGCGTTGGAAATCCAACGCTATAAATCGACCTAAAACGATAAAATTATTTTAACTGACGTCGTGCATGCTTTAATGCAGTTCTTAACCCTTCTTCTAAAGTTGGATGATAAAAGGGTTTATTTAAAATTTCATGAATGGTTCGTTCTTCTGAAATCATCCAAGCTAACATAAGCCAATGACTGCATAATTTGAATTGTGGGCGGGTATCCAACGAATATCATGGTCCATTCTGACCAAGGCTCACAGCACTGTAGTCGTGATTTTAGAGCGCTATTATTGATGAACAACTGCATCCAAAGCATGTCTAGACGAGGCCTTGCGCAGTATATTGCTCATGGGATAATGCAGTAACAGAAAGCTTCTTTCACACATTTAAAGGTCATGTGGTACATGGCAGTGTATTTTTGACCCGAAAAGAAGCCAATGTTGTCTTGTTTGACTATATTGAGATTTACTACAATCGAGTGAGAAGGCACTCTGCAAATGGTTGGTTAAGCCCAGAAGCCTTTGAGCAGAAATATTTTAAGAATTTAGAGGGATAGGTTGTCCACGATACTGCCTGGGATCATTATTTGGCTACCTTTATCGGGTAAATTTTATATTTAAAATATCAATATCCTAAATATTCGATTAAAAAAAACCTGCTTAAAAAGCAGGTCATAGATTTAGAGAAATGAAGTCAATTAAGCAAAAATATTACATGCTGCAGATGCCAAAATCCATAGAATCACCACTGCAACTACTGGCTCTACAATTTTTGACCAAGTCGGTACTTGTACTTCAGTTGTTACGTCTTCTTGTGTATGTTGTTGATTAACCATTTGATTGAACTCCTTCATTGATGCTTCTAATGATATCTCTTCTTGCAGATTTGGTTTAGAACCAAGGAGCTCTGTTAGGTTGTTTGTTGACCAAACCCAATCATCCGCTTGACCAGAAAGGTGTTCAATTTGGCCGTTGAGTAATTCTTGAATGCTTTGTGGTGAGTGTGAGCCGGTATCATGAAGTTGCTTTAATTCATTTAATTGTAAATGAAAAATTTCAGTTGTTAGGTGTTCAAGTTCAGAGCGCTCTAATATTGATGCATTCGATGGATTGGTGGTCAGATGGCGTGAAACTTCTTGAATATAGAGTTCATCAGGATGAGTAATTTCTTGATAAACCTTTTGAGCATTATTGCGGAGCTGATGAATCAATTCACCTAAGGTTAAAGCATTAATTTCACGTAAATGTTGTCGTTTTTCTTCACGATTTAAATGACTTAAAAGCGTAGGCTTTTGAGATTCTATTTGTTCGACAAAATATTGTACTAAATCAAAAGCCATTATTCGCTTCCTTATTCTTTAATCGAGCAACCTTAAACCCGGTTTTTTCTTCGGTTGCTCTTGTTGTTCTTGGTCGTTTGATTTTAAAGCATTTTGATCATTCTGAATACCTTCATATTCTTGAGGATCGAAGAACATTCCTTGACCATTTTCACGTGCATAGATGCCTAGAACAGCAGAAAAGGGGATATAGAGGTTTTGCGAAACGCCACCAAAGCGTGCAGAGAAAGTAATCGTCTCATTACTCATGTGTAGCGCATGCGTTGCATGAGGTGCGATATTCAGGACAATTTGGCCATCTTGAATATATTGAACTGGCACCATCGTACCATTCTGTGTCGCATCGACAAGTAGGTAGGGGGTAAGTTGGTTTTCACAAATCCATTCATAAAGTGCCCGTGTTAAGTATGGACGTGTTGGAGTGAATTGTAGTTCCTGTTCAGACATAATGCTTACTCGAATATTTATGGAAAATTAATTTTTTACTAAAAGCTCGCTATAGCGATTTTTTTCCTGCAATGTCATTGATTTGATAAATGCTGGACGGCTAAAGATGCGTTGGCAATAGAGAAATATAGGGCGGCATTGCTGTTTGGGAAGCTCAATACCCATGGCTTTTAGGCGCAGAAATATAGGCGCGAGCATACAGTCTAACATGCTAAATTGTTCAGACATAAAATAAGGATAATGCTGAAACAAGGGGGTTAGTGAAATGAGTGTATCACGTAATTGTTTTTGTGCGTTTTGCTTGGCTTTTTCATCGAGGGTATCGGGATGGCGAAGCATAATATCAGCCAGTCTTAACCAATCTTGTTCGAAGCGCCATACATATTGACGTTGCTCTGCACGAGGCATAGGTGCATCTGCATACAGTTTATTTTGACGATAACGGTCATCCAGATATTCGGCAATAATACTGCTGTTATAGAGTTTTAGGCCATTTTCAATCATCATCGGAAGTTGATTGTAGGGATTTAAACTCGCAAGATCTTCGTCTTCATCATCAGCAATAATTAAATTATGTTTGATTTGCTTCTCTGCAAGTACATAGCGTATCCAGTGTGAGCGAAAGTCATCCGCATGACTGTAAAGCGTAATCCCTTGGAGAGGTGCATTTTCGACTGACATAATCCGAGACGATGAGAAATGAATAAGATAGGATACTAAAATTAGACAGTAAAATCACGGAGACTTTAGCAATATCAATGCCGCTACAGCGAAAATTACAGTTTTGTTTTATTTGATATTATCTGATAGATTTTCATGTCATTCATTTACCTGATCATCACCGCATGATGACCATTGCACTTGTACAAAAAATATTATTTTTCGCTGCTGTTATTTTTATGGGCATTGGCTTTTATACGGCACTCGCTGGAGGTTATGCCTCTGATTATGGAGCAGAGGATGATAGCCCAGAACAAAAAAGCAAAATGACCATCTGTACAATTACACTAACACTGTCGGTTATATGCTTAATTGCGAGTTTGAGTCTCTTTGTTTATCGGATCATTGTTCTATTTGCATCATCTTCATAAAAATTAAGACATAAAAAAACCTTGGCATAAGCCAAGGTTTTTTGTCCGATTCGGTAAACGAATTAACGTTTAGAGAATTGAGGACGTTTACGAGCTTTACGTAAACCAAGTTTCTTACGTTCAACTTCACGAGCATCACGAGTAACGAAACCAGCTTGACGAAGAGCAGGTTTAAGAGTTTCGTCAGAAGCGATCAATGCACGAGTAATACCGTGACGGATAGCGCCTGCTTGACCACCGATACCACCACCAGCAACAGTGATGTAAAGGTCATATTTCTCAGTAGCTTCTAAAAGCTCAAGTGGTTGGTTAACAACCATACGAGCAGTTTCACGACCGAAATATTGTTCTAAAGAACGGTTGTTGATTACGAGTTTACCAGTACCAGCTGATAGGAAAACACGTGCAGTTGCGGTCTTACGGCGACCTGTACCATAGTTAGTAGCCATGTGCTGTATCCCTTAGATGTCCAAAACTTGTGGCTGTTGAGCAGTATGTGGATGCTCAGTACCAGCGTACACTTTCATTTTCTTGATCATTGCATAACCAAGAGGACCTTTTGGCAACATGCCTTTTACAGCACGTTCGAAGATTTCTTCTGGTTTGTGAGCAACTAATTTTTCGAAATTAGTTTCACGAATACCACCAGGGAAACCAGTGTGGCGATAATATTTCTTATCAAGTGATTTTTTACCAGTCACTTGAACTTGCTCAGCATTGATAACAACGATGTAGTCACCAGTGTCAACGTGAGGAGTATAAGAAGTTTTGTGCTTACCGCGTAAACGACGAGCGATTTCAGTCGCAAGGCGACCTAAAGTTTTGCCAGAAGCATCAACAACGTACCAGTCGTGTTGAACTTCAGCTGGCTTAGCGCTGAGAGTTTTCATTAAACCACTACCTATTATAGTTGGTTTGGACTATGGAAGCTGTCCAAACAAAAGGAGACGCGATTCTATACGAATACGTGAAGAATCACAAATGAAAATATAAAATTTCAAGCGCTGTATTGTAGTATATTTCTTCAGCAATAAACAGTAGATAATCCAGAAATTATAAAAAAAGCGGATGAAAGTAAATCATGTCGAATTCTAATCTGTTAAAAAACACATCTGAACCCTTATTTTGCGACATTGGTGGTATTTAATGGGCTTATGTAGCACCTTGATTTTAAGCCCAACTTTTTTGTATTTGGTATATTTGCATGGGGCGGATGGTGCGATCATCGTTTTGTTGATGATGCTCACTTTATTTTTCCTTAGTTATTTATTGGTTTATCTGTTGATTGGATTATTGCTTGTGAGCGTTATGTCTTTTTGGTTGATAACGAAGTACCCGCAGCATGTGTCAGTCGTTCAGCGCGGCATTATGATTCTTATTTGCATTGATTTGGATCATTGACATTTTAGGTTTTGCTTTCGATTTCATTCCATACAATGTCGTACAACGCGCTTATTTTTGAGTTTTGTCAGGTATTTTTAGTCAATAAAATTAGGTCTGTCATGTGCATCACACAGTATAATAATGTTATTGCACACACAGGATAGACCCATGCTGCCTTTATATATCACGAGCGGTGAACCCGCAGGTATCGGACCTGATATTTGTTTGAGCTTAGCCAATCGAATAGATGAAAGGCCAATTGTGGTTCTTATTGATAAAGATTTGCTGATCAAGCGTGCTCAACAGTTAAAGCTCGAAGTTGAACTGATTGACTATGTTGGGCAGGAAGCGTCGGCAGCTCTAGGTCAGCTTTATGTGGAACATGTACCTGTGGCTAAATCTGTCATCGCAGGTCAGTTAGATGTGAACAATGCAGCCTATGTGTTGGAGCAATTACGGCGTTCTGCAGATTATGCGATGTCTGGCAAAAGTGTTGGTGTTGCAACTGCACCTGTGCAAAAGTCGATTATTAATGATGCCGGTATCCATTTCAGCGGACATACGGAGTTTTATCAAGAATTTGCAGGCGTTGATCGTGTCGTGATGATGCTTGCGACCAAAACGCTCCGTGTCGCATTGGCAACTACACATTTACCGCTTCGTGATGTAGCCGATGCCATTACTCAAGAACGTTTGCATCAAGTCATCGATATATTAATTCATGACTTAAAAACCAAATTTAAAAAAGATCATCCGCATATTTTAGTCTGCGGTCTAAACCCACATGCGGGTGAAGATGGCTATTTGGGCATGGAGGAGATTGAAGTGATCAATCCGGTGCTAGAGCGTTATCGCGCTCAAGGGGTGAATATGAGCCTGAGCTTACCTGCCGATACCTTATTTACCCCTGAAAATTTAAAAGATGCCGATGCGGTTTTGGCGATGTATCACGATCAGGGCTTGCCTGTGTTAAAGTCGCAGGGCTTTGGCGAAGCCATCAATATCACTTTGGGCTTACCGTTTATTCGGACTTCAGTGGATCACGGCACAGCACTGTCACTGGCTGGAACTGGTCTTGCTAAAAGTTCGAGTTTACAGGTGGCGGTTGATTTGGCTTTAGAATTAGCACGTGCGAAAAATAACGAAACTTAATAATAAAGGTTTGAATTTTATATGAATAATAGTAAAAAATTATCAAAAATAAAACAGGAAAATAACAAGATGCTTAGGGCGAAATCGATCATTCGCCCATTTTTTGGGATTGCGTTAGCGTTGATGCTGTCAGCATGTTCAACGCTCGCTACAGATCATCATTTTTGTGAATTAAAAGTATTATCGCTGCAAATTCCAAAACAGACGGAAGGATTTATACGTTTTGCATTACCGGGTGCTGTGGATGGCTTTAAACATAATCAGCAAAAATTTAATCAAGCGCTGACCGCGGTGCATAAAAAATATGCGAATCGTGATGGAGCTGATAAAATGCTTCAAGATGGACAGGCAATCAATGCTAATATTGATCTGCTTGTACAGCATCAAAATAGCCTGAGTGCGCTATATGAATATCAACTTCTTGTAAGTGAAACCATTCCAGGTATTCAAGCTGAATATAACATTCTGGCTGATATGATGGCTAGAGCAAACAATTCAGCTATTCAAGCAATGATTGCCAAAAATCAAGTCTATATTGCGGGACGAATGTTGAGTTCTTTGCTGAAGTTAACTGATGTAAATTCTATTCATCCAGACGATTTAGATGACTTTTTAGCAGATTTTGAAACTTTCAATATTTTTTTGAAGGCTCAACTGAATGGTAATCCCGAACTCGGTGTAGAGCGCGTAAACAATGCTGAAATGCGTGAAAGTTTGCTCTCCATTCAGGCTGAAACTGAAGAAATGATGAAATCTGAAACAATGGCTTTGTTGAAACAAAGAGAGCCATTGCTCAGTGTAATTAACGCGGCTCGGGATAATGTGGCCAAGTCCGAAGAAATTTTTGCTCGCTTGAGTGAATTTGAATCAAGTCAGTAATCGTTGTAATAAACCTATGCGGAGAATTTTATGTATCAAATTAATGCCCTAAACCCAAAAGATGAAGGGCATCACACGCGTAAGCGGTTTGGACAGAATTTCTTACATGATCAACGTGTTATTGCCAAAATTGTACGTTCGGTAAATCCGCGTACTGGTGACAATATTGTCGAAATTGGTCCCGGTCTTGCCGCGCTTACATCGCCTTTAATTGGTGAATGTGATGCTCTAACTGTGGTTGAGCTGGACCGTGACTTAGCTGCAGGTTTGCCGGGCCGTGTGCCGCATCCTGAGCGCTTGACCATTGTTGAAACCGACGCGCTGAAATATGACTTTACCGAGCTGTTTGCCGAAGGCCGTCCTCTGCGCGTGGTTGGCAACTTGCCGTATAACATCTCGACTCCGCTGCTGTTTCATCTCTTGGAGTTTGGCGACAAAGTCAAAGACATGCACTTCATGCTGCAAAAAGAAGTCGTGGACCGTATTACCGCTTCACCGAATACTAAAGAATATGGTCGTTTATCGGTGATGATTCAATATTTCTGCAAACCGACGTTTTTATTTGAAGTGCCACCGGGCTCATTTAATCCGCCGCCAAAAGTCACCTCTGCGGTATTCCGTTTAGAGCCTTATGCCGTTAAACCGATTATGGCGAAAGATGAAAAAGCGCTTGCGCGTTTAGTTTCACATGTCTTTACTCAGCGCCGCAAGACCTTGCGTAACAGCTTAAAAGGCATGTTGGTTGAAGATGGTTTTGAAAATGCAGGGGTTGATCCAATGGCGCGTCCAGAAACCCTAACACTTGCAGAATTTGTCGCATTAGCAGATCAAATGGTGGCTTAAATAATTATGACTCGCAATATTCGCTATAACTATGTCATTGGTGATGTTCAAGGCTGTTTTGAAGCATTAAAAGCTTTACTGAAAGAGATTAAGTTTGATGCAGACCAAGATTTTATATGGTTTGCCGGTGATCTCGTCGCACGGGGTGAAAACTCGGTAGGCGCTTTGCGGTTCATCAAAAAATTAGTGGATAGTGAAGTTGCGGCGACGGTACTGGGCAATCATGATCTGACTTTGCTGGCATGCGCTCGCGGTATTAAGGATATCAATCCTAAAGACAATATCGATGATGTGATTCACGCTTTAGAAAGTGATGATTTGATTGATTGGTTACGCAAGCAGCCGCTGTGTCTATTTCCGAATGAGCAAACCATTTTGACTCATGCGGGTATTCCTTTGAATTGGACTGCGCAGCAAACCGCAGACTTGGCAAAGGAAGTGGAAGCGGTGATTGGTCATGACGACTTTGATGTGGTCGATGCGTTTCTTCAAGTGATGTACGGTAAAGAGCCGAACCTATGGTCGGATGATTTGTCTGGTCATGCGCGCTTACGCTGTATTACCAACTATTTGACCCGCATGCGCTTAACCGATGCAGAAGGTCGATTAGAGTTCAGTTTTAAAGATTCACTCGATGACCCTATGCCGAAGGGTTTTAAGCCATGGTTTGAGTTTGAGTCACAAGCAGCTCAGACCCATCAAATTCTTTTTGGTCATTGGGCTGCTTTACAAGGAAAAAGCATTTCAGCAAAAATCCAAAATGTGGATGGCGGATGTGTTTGGGGCAATCAGTTGATGGCCTATCGTTTAGAAGATCAGTGCATGTTTGCGGTCGATAATCCTGTAATGTAAGTATTTAAAAATAAAAAAGCCGCATTCGTGCGGCTTTTTTATTGGTGTGTGGATTAGTCTAAACGAATCCAAGTTTGGTTACGACCCAAGACTGAAACGCCAATACTTGCACGGATCGAAATACGTTTTCCTGTGCTGTTTAAGCGGACTTTAGCATCATAAACTTTGCCAGAAAGAGGGTCGATAATACGACCTTTTTCATAATTATTCGTATTATTAATTTGCTTTAAACCTTTAACAATTTCCATGCCGAGAATCGGTTGGTTGGTATAAGGCGCAGGGCACTTATTACAGTTTTTTTGCGGTGTATAGCCCGGACGTGGTGTAATTTTAATAATTTTACCGGTATAGGTATTATTTGATTCTTTGTGAATCGAAATAATTGCTTTTGCAGCTCCTGTTTTATCGTCAATTTGTTGCCATGTGCCAGCAATGTCATTTGCAAATGCAACATTCATCATACCCAATGTACATAGGCTGAATAATATTTTTTTAAACATGATCGCTTGTCCCCGAGAAGCATGATTTATGAGCACGTATGTTAGAAAGTTTATGAGAATAGTCAACTTTAATTTAAAAATAATTTGAAGATATTCGGAATAAGAAAAACCGCCATGTCGGCGGTTTTTTTACTTGTTTGGGGTTACTCTTGGCGAATCCAAGTTTGGCTACGACCAAGTGCAGAAACACCCATATAACCCCGTAAAGTTAGGCGTTTCCCACTGGCATTTAAACGGATTTTTGTGTCGTAAACTTTGCCTGAAAGAGGGTCAATAATACGGCCTTTGTCGTAGTTATTAGTGCCTTCAATATGTTTTAAACCTGTTAAGATATCAAGGCCTAAGATTGGCTTGTTTTTGTAGGGTGCAGGGCAGTTTACGCAGGTGTCGCGTGGTGTATAGCCCGGACGCGGCGTCACTTTGATGATTTTACCCACGAATGTGCCATTACTTTCTTTACGGATTTCAATAATGGCTTTTTGTGAACCTGTTTTATCATCAATTTGTTGCCAAGTCCCTGAAAGGTCTTGAGCAAAAGCTGAACCACTCATTACAGCAGCTAAGAATAAGAGGCTCACTTTTAATTTTTTCATCAGATATTCCCTGTAGGTGGTTCACCTATGTCAAATCAATTTACTGAATAAATTTAAAATTTATTCAGCGCGAATCCATGTCTGTGTACGACCAATCGCGGAAATCCCCAGATATCCACGTAAATGTAAGCGCTTACCATTGGCAGAAATTTTGCCTTTTAAGCTGTAAATTTTGCCTGCTAAAGGATCAATAATTTTTCCTTGAGAGTAGGTATTTTCACTTTCAAGTTTCAGCCCCTTAAATACATCCATCCCTAAAATAGGCTGGTTGGTATAAGGTGCAGGGCAATTCACACATTTTTCCTTTGGTGTATAACCCGGACGTGGCGTCACTTTCACAATTTTGCCGGTATAGGTGTCTTTGGCATCTTTTCGAATTTCGATCAGTGCTTTAGGCGAACCGGTTTTATCGTCAATTTGTTGCCAAGTCCCTGTAAGATCTTGAGCATAGAGTGCAGAGCTTGTGACTACAGCACCAAATAATGCAGCCAATTTCAAACTTTTTTCGATCATATTAATAATCCTTTATCAATACACTTTGTGAGGGTTTATTGATCATACTAGGTAATATTTGGACTTAGAGCAACTACTCTAAGCCTAAATATTTACATTTTATTCGGGAAAGTTGACATGTTGCACAAAAGTGACTTTACCAAAAATGTAACATCCACAGCACATCGTTCAATGTGTTGTGGCGTACCCTTGAATTTATATTAAGTTTATTTTTTATACAAAACAATCATTTAAAAGTGATTGCTCAGTCACATATTTTGTAGATAGAGTATGAAAGTTGGCAACCAGATTGCTGTGAAGACTGCATTTACCGCCATGCCAAATGCTGCATAGCGCCCAGCAATGCTGCCGCGCTGCCAAGCTTGAGCTGTGCCAATCGCATGTGCAGCAAGTCCTAAGGCGAGTCCTGATGCACGTTCATCATGAATATTTTTGAGTATGATGGGTGAAAATGCTGCGCCAATCACCCCTGATAAAATCACAATCAAAATCACCAAAGGAATCGGGGAATGCAGCAGCGTCGCAATGTTGATGGCAATTGGGGTGGTCACTGCCCGTGTAGCAAAAGCCATAATGGTTGGATCTGACAAATGCAATAAATAAGCCAGCCCCATAGGGAGGGCAACGGCACTGATACTGGCAAAGACTAAAATCCCGCCCACGGCTTTTAATGGCAAGTCATCGTAGCGCATTGCTGCTAAAGGAATGGCCAAGGCCACTGTGACATAGCCGAGTAAGTTATTGAACAGTGGATTGACCTGTGCCATATAACTTTCATAGGAAATGCCAAAAAGATAGAGCATAGCAATGACGAAAAACATCCCAATCACAATCACGGGGATTTGCGGTAATTTTTTATTAATGGGTTTTGCGACAAGATAGGCGATCAGGGTAATGATGAATCCAGAGATGATTGAAAGCATGTTGATTCTCCTTATAGCCATTTCTTAGATATTTTTGCGTAGACCCACAGCGGTATGAGGGTGCTGACAAAGAGAACAATCAAAAACATTGGAATTTCATCACCTAAATGCATCATCATCAGCAATGAGCCTGCACTAATGGGTAAGAAGGCAAAGGCACTTTCTTTCATGATTTTATTATTGGTATCGACCAAACTGGCTGGAATTTTGTTGAATTTTCTCCAAAATGAAAGCACGATCAGCAAGCTAATCAGTCCGACGAGATTACCTAATTCTGGGTGACTGAATTGCTTCATGACCCAGACCGCACCTTCACGGAAAAGAATAATTAATGCAAGAGTGCCTATCCAGGCTTTCCAGTCGATGCGCTTGATCCAGTCCATTTTTGTCTTTCGTTAAAATTATACAAATCAAGTTTTAACCGATTTAATCTTTAATTTCAAATTCTTCAAGAGGATGTTGGAATTGTTGCGCACGTGTTCCCAAAATTTCATCAATGGGTAAATGCGCCTGTTTAATCAGTTGTTCTAACTTATGTGGGGCAATGATGACATGCAAAATTAAGTTGCCTTGTTCATCATAACTTTCATTTTGGATCACATTGAGCGCATATAGTTGTGTTCTTAATTTACCATAAGCCGGTTTTAGATGGACTTCAAAGCTTTGAATTTGACCCATTAAGCATTCTTGAACCGCTTGGCGTAATAAGGGTAGACCTTTACCACTATGTGCTGAGACATAGACACGTTCCGGCTGATGTGGCTTGCCATAGATGATTTTAGGATCTTCGCCACTGACATCAATTTTGTTATAAACGCGCAGAATCGGAACATCGACACCAATTTCTTTCAGTACTTTTTCGACAGCCTCGATTTGTTCCATCATGTCAGGACTGCTGGAGTCAATGACATGTAACAATAAGGTCGCCTCCAACGTTTCTTCTAAGGTGGCTTTAAACGACTCGACCAGTGAGTGCGATAAATTACGCACAAAACCTACAGTATCTGCGAGAACTAAGTTGCCGATACCATCCCAATGTAGACGGCGTAAAGTTGGGTCAAGTGTCGCAAACAGTTGGTCTGCTGCATAGACATCACTTTTTGCTAAATTATTAAATAAGGTCGATTTACCAGCATTGGTATAACCCACCAATGACACGGTTGGAACAGCAGCTTTTTGACGTGCCACACGACCTTGCATACGTGTTTGGCGGACTTTCTCAAGTTTCGCTTTGAGTTGTCCCATACGGAGCTTGAGTAGCCGACGGTCAGTTTCCAGCAGCGTTTCACCCGGTCCACGTAGGCCGATCCCACCTTTTTGGCTATCGAGATCGCCACGACTACGAATCAGCCGTGAAGCCATATGTTGTAATTGGGCCAATTCAACTTGCAATTTACCTTCATAGGTACGTGCGCGTTGGGCAAAAATATCTAAAATTAATTCAGTGCGATCGACCACACGACATCGCATGATGCTTTCAAGATTACGTGCTTGGGCAGGGGTGAGGGCATGGTCAAAAATGACCAATTCGGCTTCATGCTCTGCAACCACTTCTGCAATTTCTTCAGCTTTCCCTGAGCCGATAAATAATTTGGCATCAGGCTTAATACGCTGAGCATGCACATGTTGCAAAATATTGGCACCTGCAGATTGAGCAAGTAAGTGGAATTCTTCGGCATCAAGGTCTGCGAGCATTTGTACTGCCACACTGACTAAAATTACGCGTTCACCGCTCGCTTGATGTTGATTTAAATTTTCCACTCAGCACACACTCCTGTTTAAAGATTCATTTTAGGCGAAAATGCAGTACGAGGGTTAATCTAAGTGAGGGATTAATGGCTAAGTTCTGTATGTCGTGCTATTCAATTAGAGAAAGCTTCGAAAGCTCAGCGCCAATAAGAAAAGCACACAAACATATATCAATGAAAAACCAGCAATGGCTTTTAACGCTTGCCATGAAGAAATAGGGGGATTGTCTGAATATGAATGATTCATAATTTTAACCTTTAAAACCGATATAAAAATAATATTTGATTTTTAAAAACGATTAAAATAGGGAAATATTATCTTCGACTTCGGTTTTTATGATCAATGCAAAAAAACTGTCTTCGGTATATGATGATGAAAATTTACGCCAAATTGTGGCACCGTGTCCTTTTAGTGAACCGTTTATGAATCAACCTCAAATCGTCAATACACCGCAAATTAATGTGTTTTCAAAATTTTATTTGTATTGTAAAAAAGTCGGTGCAGCAGCTGTTGCCGTGACGCAGGGTTTTTATTTGGTTTATCGTCATCAATTGTATAAAGACCCGAATAACCCGCAAAATACCCGCTATGTGCAGTATTTTTGTCGCAAGTTATGCAAAGTATTTAATCTTGAAGTCAAAGTGCATGGCGAAATTCCACGTCAACCAGCCCTTTGGGTAAGTAATCATATTTCATGGTTAGATGTGGCAGTTTTGGGTTCTGGCGCACGTGTTTTCTTTTTGGCGAAAGCTGAGATTGAAAAATGGCCGGTACTGGGTAATTTGGCGAAAGGCGGTGGCACCTTATTTATTAAGCGTGGTTCTGGCGACTCAATTAAAATTAAAGAACAAATTACGGGCTTCTTAAAACAAGATACGCCGGTACTCTTTTTCCCAGAAGCCACCACTTCAGATGGCAGCAAAATTAAAAAAATTCATGGTCGTATTTTAGGTGCGGCAATTGAAGCCGAACGTCCAGTCCAAATTTGCTTAATTTGCTATGTGAATCAGGACGGTGAACTCGATAATATTGCGCCCTATGTCGGAGACATTAGCTTTGATCGACATGTCAAAAATGTCTTAGAAATGCCGAAAGTCACAGCGCATCTGATGACATTGCCCGCAATTGATTCGGCAGGTCATACTGTTGACAGTCTGACACAAGAAGTGCAGCAAAAAATGAATCAGGGATTAGCAGAGCTTCAAGCTAAAGTTCTTAAAGCGCCAGTTCCAGTTGAAGCTTAATGAATTAGTGATACATGCTGCAAGGGGGATGCCTTTGCAGCACAATCCTTACATAAAGCCTTCGAGCGGCAACCAAGAGATAAATTTCACCCCTGCTTTTTGCCACCACTTGATTTTCGGTTCACGTGGATAAATACGCGTTTGACCATTTGACAGCTTAATTTTCCAATTGATCTGTTGGTCTGCATTGAGTACTAACTTATAGGCATATTTACTCAAATTTTCATCCATGGTGTAGTGGACTGCTTTGGCTAAGCGTGGGCTATTCAGTAATACCCCAATTTCAGTATTTAAATATGCTGAGCGAGGGTCAAAGTTAAATGAACCAATAAAAACTTGTTTTTCATCAATTGCCATCAGTTTGGCATGTAGGCTTGAACGGCTTAAACCTTTTAGACTAACTTTAGATTTTTCCGCCAACTCTTTGGTATTGGTGTTGAGGTTTTCTGCATCAGGTCTAGAGAGAAATTCATAGAGTTGAACGTCGTTTTCCAAGAGATCTTGACGATATTTGCTATAAAAAGCATGAACCAATGGCACGTCATTGGCCTGGAATGAGTTAGTCAAGACTCTGACTTTTACGCCATCTGCACGAAGATTTTTTAGGCGTTCAGCCCCTTTTTTTTCTGGGACAAAGTAGGCCGAAACGATATCGACACTTTGTTCCGGTTTATCTAAACGGTTGAGGAGCTGAAAGTTGAGATGCTCTTCTTTTTTAGCCTTAGATTTGATTTTGCTCGGGGAATCTTTGACCACTTCGGCTTTGACCCAATCAAATTGGATTTTATTGTTGAGCCAGTCATCAAAGGCATGTGAACGGTTAGCTAAGTCCAAATAATTGACCACAGTGGCTTCTTGATTATAGTCATCGAGTTGTTGTTTGAGACTGTCAAAGCGCAAACTATAGTGGCGTGGATTGACCAATTGACGTACTGGAAAGGCATAATCATCATTCCAATATTCGTCAAAAGAATGGATGATTTCATCGGATGCCGCACCGACCAGCATGACGTCAACATCGGAAAATTGATAATTATCACTGACGTTATAGTATTGGTTACTCATATTGCGACCACCAATCAATGCGATTTGATTGTCTGCAATAAAGCTTTTGTTGTGCATACGGCGGTTGATGCGTTTTAGATCCAGCACCATATCGACAGGGCGGAAATGTCGGAAGCGGTATGGGTTATACAGTTTGACATCAATATTGGCATGCTGGTCGAGTGCCATATAAATCCCTTCCATCTTTTTTGCATTGTTGTCATCGACCAATAAACGAATTTTCACCCCACGATCTGCAGCTTTGATCATGGCATGCAGGGCCAAAGCACCAATTTTGTCGTTATCCCAAATATAGTATTGTAGATCTAAACTTTTTTCGGCTTTATTGATCAGTTCGATTCGAGCCGCTAAGGCTTCTAATGGGTCATAAAGTACGTGGTAACCAGTTAAATTTGGATTTTGTTCACGTAGCGGCAGCACAATTTTCGCAAGGCTAGTATCGTCAGTGGGAGTATTAAAGGCATATTCCACAGGTTGAGTTTGCTGTTTAGGCAAGGTACTACATGCAGATAAAGTCAAAACAAGGCTACAACTCAGCAAAACCGCCTTAGTGTGGTTGTGTATGAAGGGCAAATTTTGCTGTTTCGGTGTAGCTAAGTTCATACTGTTAGACATACTAAAAAATTTGATTTGAGTATAAGTGTCAGCTGTGAAAAGATAAATATAGTGACCGAGTTTTCTCGTTAGGCAAATTGTAGAGCAAATGTATGTGGGAATTAGATTCCGTAGTGATGTATTTTTATATCGGGTTGGCTGTGCTAGGTGTTTGGGCAATTTCCCAAGCTTGGTTAAGTCAGTCGCGTACGGAAACGATTCATCCGTTTAAAGCCTTCGTACATTTGTTGGCATTTTATCTCTCGTATTTACTTATTCCTTTGTTCTTCTTTAGCTTTTATGCAGGCTGGAGTGGCTATTATTCACTGCATGAAGCGATTTTTGTCGGTGCTGTTACGGGCCTTTTATGCTATGCCCGATTTATCGAGCCGCACATGATTCAGGTGAAAAAATGTCAATATCAATTGCATGAAACACGACAATTATTAAAGCCTGTACGCATTGCTTTAATTGGTGATTTACATATTGGTTTATTTTCGGGCCATGAACGTCAGTTAAAAATGATCGTCGATAAGATCAATGCACAAAATCCTGATTTGGTCGTGGTTGCAGGGGATTGGACTTACGAGCCAGAAAATAAGTTAGCTGAAGAACTGGCCGTACTAAAAAAAATTATTGCTCCGATTTATTCGGTGAATGGTAATCATGATGAGCAATATCCCGGTCCGCCTATTCAAGAGTTGTTAAAGCATGCATTAGAAAGTAATCATGTGGTGGATATCGAAGGGCAAGTGGTTGAGTTTAATGAGTTTCGTTTATTAGGCGTTGGGGACTTATGGGCTGGTAAAGCCGATATGCGCTATTTGCCAGAATTGCCACAGGATAAGCCTTGGATCATTTTGTCGCATAATCCAGATACCGTCGATATGGTACCTAAACTTCCGGGACGACCATTGATGTTGTCGGGTCATACGCATGGCGGGCAGGTACAACTGCCATGGTTGACGGATTATGTAATGAAAAAAGTGTCCATTTTAGGCCACAAAAAAGGGCTATATCAGCATGATAATGCAGATGTCTTTGTCACTGTTGGTACGGGGATGGTTGGTGTACCTTTTCGTTTTCTCGTGCCACCGACCATTGATATTATCGAGTTGGTTTAATCAAATCCTACCGTTCAAGATTGATAAAATTTTTGGTGATTGTTCCTCTTGATGAAGAGCTACAAACCTTGTTTTGTTAATAAAATTGAACCGTGCCATCAGACATTTGCAGTTTGAAGTTGAGTGAATGACCGTGTCTTGCAACATAAGATGTGTATTGCTACTCAGTGGGATCTAAGCTGCATGCATGAATTTAATTATTTAAAATGCTGTCAACTACAGAGTATTCATCAGTTCATTGACTCAATTTGAGACATAAAAAAGCCAGCAATATGTGCTGGCTTTTTTATTATGTGCAGATTAAACCTGATTATTCACATCATCATTTTTGGTTTCGCGAATCATTAAGAACGCGATCAATGAAAGGATTGATGCTGCAGTTAGGTAGTAACCTACTGCATATAAACCATAGCCAGTTGCAAGTTTAGTTGCGATCAATGGCGCGAAAGATGCACCAAAAATACCAGCCATGTTAAAGGTTAAAGCTGAACCTGTGTAACGTACAGACGTTGGGAAGATTTCAGACAATACCGTACCAATTGGACCATAGGTTAAACCCATGATCGCAAGACCGATACATAGGAATAAGAACACCATCGCAGTACTGCCAGACTCAAGCATGCTTGAGAAGACTAAGCCAAACAATGCAGATACAACACATACCGCAATCGAAGTCGTTTTACGACCAAATTTTTCAGCAAATACAGCAGAAAGTGGAATGAAGGCAGCGAAACAAAGTGTGGCAACCAGTTGAAGTTTTAAAAATTCTTCACGTGTGTAACCAAGCTGGGTTGTACCCCATTGTAAAGCGAATACTGTGGTTAAGTAGAACACTACAAATGTACAAATCGCGGCAATCGTACCGAGAATTAACATCCCCCAATGCTTGATGATCACTTCTTTGAATGGAATGTTAACTTCTTTTTGCTTATCCAAAACTTTTTGGAACGCAGGTGTTTCATGTAATTTTAGACGAATCCACAGACCGACAATAACCAATAGCGCACTTGCAATGAATGGAATACGCCAACCCCATTGCATAAACTCAGCTTCAGACATGAAGTGACCTAAGGTCAAGAATGAGCCTGTTGCAAGAATAAAGCCGATTGGCGCGCCCAATTGAGGGAACATACCATACCAAGCACGTTTGCCTTCTGGCGCATTTTCAGTTGCAAGTAGCACGGCACCTGACCATTCACCACCTAAACCAAGACCTTGACCTAAGCGACAAAGTGCAAGCATGAGCGGAGCAGCGATACCAATTTGAGCATAGGTTGGAAGCAAGCCGATACATACTGTCGAAATCCCCATGGTGAGGAGAGCGGCAACTAATGTGGCTTTACGACCGATACGGTCACCTAAATGGCCAAAGAATGCTGCGCCAATCGGGCGAGCAATAAAGGCAATCGCAAACGTTGCTAAAGATTGAATTGTTGCGGTTGTTGGATCTGTACTTGCAGGGAAGAACAGATGCGGGAAGATAATTACAGCCGCAGTTGCATAGATGTAGAAATCGAAGAACTCGATTGTGGTACCTACAAGACTTGCTGTAAGTACGCGGAATTTTGAATTTGTTGGTTGCTGTTCAGTGGCAGCAGCACTTGAAGACGCCATGGTGGACCTTACACTTACTAAAAATAATTGAACTTAGTTTTAAAAGCGTAATCTTTTTAAAAAAGGCGTAATTTCTTAAAAAAATACGAAATACCAACTTACGAACTGCGGAATTAGGGTCACTAAAGAATGCAGTGTTAGTGGGTTATATCACGTAGAGATAAATCGACAGGAAATGTGATCCTGCACCTATCAATACAAAAATATGCCAGATAGCGTGTGTATATCTTACCTTTTTTAAGGCATAAAACAATGCACCGATTGTATAAGATAGCCCGCCAATGATCAGGTAGGTTAAAGCTTGATCAGATAAAAAGCGTTGCATATCATCCATTACCAGTACTGCAAGCCATCCCATCACCAAATAGGCAATCAACGAAATCTTTTGAAAACGATGAATGAAAATTAATTTGAATAGTGTCCCAATTGCGGCAATGACCCACAGTGCAATGAGTAAATAATGCGCTTTTGCGGTAGGCAGTGCGATTGCCAGAAACGGGGTGTAAGTGCCTGCAATTAAATAATAGATTGCAGTATGGTCGAGTTTTTTGTACCAACCACGGCGCTCAGGAGACTCTGCGAAGTGATATAGACTCGATGCTGAAAACAATAACAGCATACTGAATGCATACACCCAAAGTGCAAGCCATTGTCCAGTTGGAAGGTAGGAGCCTTTTAAAATCAGTAGGATACCTGCGATGGCAGACAAAGCCGCACCGAAAGCATGGGTATAGAAATTCAGTCTTTCTTCAGCTGGGTCATAAGCTAAAAGATGGGGAGCATTCATAACGTATCTTTTATAATAATTTAAATATACACATGTATAGTAATTCAATTTTGCTTTTGGTGTAAGAAGATTTAAAATTGTTTTGCAAATTTATCTAGGTTTATATTATGTCATCTTTGGCTTCTCCCTCTACGCAAGAGCAGCAATTTTTAGCAGCCTTTCAGCAAGCCATTGAAACACAGCGTTTTGATCGCATGATTTTGAGTCAGTATAAAGGTGAATTAGACCAATTAGAAAAAATGACCTTGCGAGTCATTTCGCTGCAAGGTGAGTCATTTCTTAGTTGTTTATATCGTTATAGAACCCAAGACATCACCAAAAACTATCCAATGGCAGCTGCATATCAACAAGTCGAAAGTTTATTGAGTTGTTGTAAGCAAGCCAACCTGATGACCTTGGATGAAGAAATTCAGCTCAAAAAAAATAAAAAGAAAGCGATGCTAAGCATCAGCAAAAAGCAGGCAGCCTTAGGGAAAAATCCTACGGAGCAGCAAGGACATGATCGAGCGAAACATCGTTATGTCGATCAAGACAGTTATTTCTTACAGCCACTCGGTATTACGGATGCAAAAGCACAAATTATTCCGAGCATGGCACGTAAATGGAAACAAATTAATAAATTTGTAGAAATTTTTTCAGGCGCTTTAAGCCAGATCAAAGAGACCGATCAATCTCTACATGTCGTGGATTTTGGTTCAGGTAAAGGCTATCTGACTTTTGCATTATATGATTATTTAGCAAAACACCAGCAAGTGCCTAAAGTGACAGGGGTTGAGCTAAATCCGAAAATGGTGGAATTTTGCCAAAGCGTTGCTCAGCAGTCGAATTTCAGCCAACTGGATTTTTTCCAAGGCGATGTTCGTACCTATGCGCCTGAGCGCTTAGATGTCATGATTGCACTGCACGCTTGTGATGTAGCAACGGACTTTGCGATTCATACCGGCATTCGATTAAATGCGCAAATGATCATGTGTGCGCCGTGTTGTCATAAAGAATAGCGTCCGCAATTGAAAGCGCCGCAAGTACTTGCACCGATGTTGCAATTTGGCATTCATGCGGGCCAGCAAGCAGAGATGCTTACTGACACGATTCGTGCACTTTTATTGAAAGCATATGGTTATGAAACCAAAGTCTTTGAATTTGTGGCACTTGAGCATACCAGTAAAAATAAAATGATCTTGGCAACCAAACGTGCAGACTATGTCGAGCCTGATCAAGCGGTATTGGTACAGATTCAAGCTTTAAAAGACATGTATGGCATTCAAAAGCATTCCTTGGAATTATTGTTAAATGATCAATGGGACCAGCAAGATATTGGCTGTAAATGCTAAAGGATGACGGGATGCAGCAGTTAAATATTCAATTCGGTCCGTGGGAGCAACTGGCATCTGCAGCTCGGCCGATACGTGAACAGGTCTTTATTTTAGAACAGCAGATATCGCCCGAAGATGAATGGGATGCAGAAGATGAGATTTCACTGCATTTTATTGTTCATGATGGGATGAAAGCTATTGCAACTGCTCGTTTGTTGAAAAATAACAGTATAGGCCGTGTTGCTGTTTTAAAGGCTCATCGCGGTCAGGGGATTGGTAAAATCTTGATGCAAGCCATCATTCAACAAGCGACATTAGAGCAACGTGAATATTTAAAACTATCTTCACAAGTGCATGCTATCCCTTTTTATGCAGCGTTGGGTTTTGTTGTTGAAGGTGATGAATATTTAGATTGTGGTATTCCGCATCAAGATATGTATATGGCTTTGGCTTAAATACTTAAAATTGGACAGCTATAAATAAAAAACGCTTAATATTTTAAGCGTTTTTTATTTGCATAGATTGGGTCAAAGCTTAGTGACCATGATCATTCGATGCAGTAGGTTCAGGGCTCATGTCATCCATATGTGCATGTTGTTCTTCGGTCATATGCATGTCTGCTGCAGTCGGTGCAGATGCTTCACGAGCTGCTTGATCAGCTTGCGCCTTTTTCAACGCTTCTTCTGACATCACAGGGGCATTTTTAAATGCATGCTGTTGAGTATTGTCTTTTTTCTGTTGGCTCGGCATATAGTCTGGTTCATTGGTCACAGCAAGCCAGAAAATACCCATGAATAGCGCACCTAAAATACAGAAGATAATCAGTGCTTTCCAGCCCCATGGTGATTTTTCAGGAGAAGTATGATCTGTCATAACAAGCTACTCAATCGGATAAAAAGAAATCAAAAAACTTGTTACTTTATAACATAAAACTGATGAGAGTTCGCGTAAATTCTAGGCTTGTTTGCAAACACGCGACTGAGAAGGAAAATAAAAAGGAGCCGAAGCTCCTTTTGATGTGATTGAACAGCAAAATTTGCATGCTCAAAATGAATAATTAAATCTGCTCAGCTTTCGCCACTTTGTCTTTCAGCAATTGCGGTGCTTTGAAGCGTTCGCCATATTTTGCTTCTAGTGTATTGGCACGTAATAGCGCTTTTTCCAAACCATATTGGTTTAAAAATTGAAGTGCACCACCTGTCCAAGGGGCAAAACCAATCCCGAAGATTGATCCGACATTGCCATCAACAGTCGATTCTAAAACACCTTCTTCTAGGCAGCGTAAGGTATCGAGTGACTGTACAAACAGGAAGCGGTCAATCATTTCCTGTTCAGAAATAGCATTATCTTTCTGCCATTTGCTCAAGCCATCCCAAAGGTGCTTTTTACCGCCTTCAGGATATTCATAAAAACCTGCACCAGCTACTTTACCTTTACGTCCGAACTCATGAATCATCGTTTGAATAACGTCATCCGCACCTGAACGTGGTAGGTCTTTGCCTTCGGCTTGCAAGGCTTTACGTGTCTCGGCCGCAACATGCTCAGACAGCGTTAAAGACACTTCATCTTGAATCGCCAATGGGCCTACAGGCATGCCGGCTTTTAGTGCAGCCATTTCAATGCGGGCAGGGTGTACGCCTTCAGACAGCAGACGTAAACCTTCTTGCACAAAGGTGCCAAAGACACGGCTGGTAAAGAAGCCACGGTTGTCATTCACTACAATTGGCGTTTTGCCAATTTGCTGCACAAAGTCAAAGGCTTTAGCCAAAGTTTCAGCCGAAGTGTTTTTACCTTTAATAATTTCCACTAATTGCATTTTGTCGACAGGACTAAAGAAATGTAGACCGATAAATTTAGCTTGATCTTGAGATGCATTGGCCAAGCCTGAAATCGGCAAGGTTGAGGTGTTGGATGCAAAAATACCGCCATCTGCCAAATAGGCTTCTGCTTCTTGTGTCACTTTGGCTTTGAGTTCGACATTTTCAAATACCGCTTCAATGATCAAGTCGCAGCCTTGTAAGTCGGCAGCATCTGCAGTGGCATGAATCAGTCCTAAAACTTGATCACATTTTTCTGCACTTAAACGGCCTTGAGATACTTTTTTATCTAGCAGTTTTTGGCTATAGGCTTTGCCTTTTTCAGCAGCTTCAACAGAAACATCTTTGAGTACAACTGCAATGCCTTTTGATGCTGTGGCATAAGCGATGCCTGCACCCATCATGCCTGCACCTAAAATACCAACTTTGGTGGCTTGCCATTTCGCGACGTCTTTTGGACGGCTTGCACCAGACTTAATAGCGTTGAGACCATGCCAGAAGGTGCCGATCATATTTTTAGAAATTTGACCGGTTGCAAGGTAAGTAAAGTAACGTGATTCAATCGTGAGCGCCGTATCAACATCGACCTGAGCGCCTTCAACAGCAGCCGACATAATGGCTTCAGGCGCAGGGTAACAGCCCTTGGTTTTGTCACGCAGCATAGCGGGGGCAATGGCGAGCATTTGCGCCACAGCAGGAGTCGATGGCGTACCGCCCGGAATTTTATAGCCTTTTACATCAAAGGGCTGCTGTGATTTTGGATTGGCTTTGACCCACGCAATCGCTTTGTCCATCAGGTCTTCAAGGCTATCTGCAGTGTCTTGAATCAGCCCGAGCGATTTGGCTTTTTCGACACCAACTTGTTTGCCTTCCATCAAGAGCGGAAAAGCATTTTGCAGACCCAATAAACGTACCATACGTACAATACCGCCACCGCCCGGTAGTAAGCCTAAAGTTACTTCTGGTAAGCCAAATTTCGCCTTAGCATCATTCAGTGCGATTCGATAATGACAACCGAGTGCTAACTCCCAACCACCGCCCAGCGCTGTGCCATTTAAGGCTGCAACAACAGGAATGCCGCGTGTTTCGATATAACGCAGTTTGGCTTTCATTTCTTCAATCATATTGAAGAATTCAGTTGCATGCTCAGGTGTAGCTTGAATCAGTTCGTCTAAATCACCGCCTGCAAAGAAGGTTTTTTTTGCGGAACGGAAAATAATCCCTACAATATTTTCATCTGCTTGCAGTTTGTCTACCGTTTCAGCCAGTGCCGTGCGGAAGTCTGCATTCATGGTGTTGGCAGATTGGTTTGGAGAATCTAAAGTTAAAATGACGATATTGTCGGCATTTTTTTCAAATTGAATTGCGCTCATAAATTTTATCCAAATATTTTTATGACTTTGCTAGTGATTTTTGAGATTTAAATTATTCATCGTCACTACGGAGTCTTTACAAATTTGTTTATTACTGTTTTTTTCATTTCAGCTAAAGCAGTGCTTTAGCTTCATTCAGGTTCGACCTACTTTTGTTTCGGCAAAAGTAGGCAAAACCATTTGTCATCCACAAAACCTGTCAACTAATGTCTTTTTTCTAAAAGTTCGCAGAAACATTATTTTCAATTTTTGGTCAGGTTGTGGATGACACATACCAAGTATCAAATGCTGTGTACGGTTCGGTTAATTAAACTAGCTCAATAATCGTTGCGATGCCCATACCACCGCCCACACACAAGGTTGCTAAACCGCGTTTTTTACCTTGGCGTTCTAGTTCATCCATCAGGGTGCCTAAAATCATGGCGCCTGTTGCACCCAGCGGATGTCCTAATGCAATTGCACCGCCATTCACATTGACTTTGGTAGGATCAACCTTGAGTTCGGTAATAAAACGCATCACGACTGCTGCAAAAGCTTCGTTCACTTCAAATAGGTCAATATCATCAATGGTTAAGTTAGCTTTGGCTAAGGCTTTACGTGCAGCAGGTGCAGGGCCAGTCAGCATAATGGTTGGGTCTGCACCCACCAATGCAGTGGCAAGCACTTTGGCACGCGGTTTTAGGCCTTGTTCTTTGATCGCTTTTTCAGAGGCAAGCAATACTACGGCAGCACCATCAACGATGCCCGATGAATTCCCTGCATGGTGTACATGGTTGACTGCGCCGACTTCAGGATATTTTTGCAAGGCAATGGCATCAAAGCCCATTTGTCCCATCATGGCAAAACTTGGGTTGAGCTTGCCTAAGCCTTCTGCTGTGGTCGTTGGTTTAATAAATTCATCTTTGGCTAAAACTGTCACGCCTGCTTTGTCTTTAACAGGAACGACAGATTGGTCAAAATAACCATTGGCTTGAGCTGCTGCGGCTTTTTGCTGAGAGTTGGCTGCAAAGGCATCCACATCTGCTCGGCTGTAACCGTCAATGGTGGCAATTAAATCGGCTCCAATGCCTTGTGGAATAAAGTCACAGGCCATATTGGTTTCAGGGTCAAGCGCCCAAGGACCGCCATCTGAGCCCATCGGCACACGAGACATCGACTCTACACCGCCAGCCACCACAAGGTCTTCCCAGCCAGAGCGGACCTTTTGCGCTGCCATATTCACAGCTTCTAAACCTGATGCACAAAAACGGTTGATTTGAACGCCTGCTACATCATTGTCCCAACCTGCTGCAATGGCTGCGGTTTTGGCAATGTCTGCGCCTTGGTCACCAATTGGAGTTACACAGCCCAGTACAATGTCGTCTACTGCAGCGGTGTCAAATTGATGGCGGTTTTGCAATTCGTTCAATAAACCGGTCAGTAGGCTGATGGGTTTAACGGCATGCAGTGAACCATCTTTTTTACCTTTTCCGCGCGGTGTGCGAATGGCATCAATGATGTAAGCCTCGCTCATAATCCTGTCCCTATGATCTATAAATTTTTATTGGTTTTTTGAGTGTACGGATTAATCAAGCCGGTGCAATGATGAGAACGGGCGAGTCGTTTGATATTTTTGGTCAACGCTTGCTGCTGAATAAGATAAAAATCAACCTGCACATTGAAAGCGAGGATCGGTTAAGATCAGTTGCTATCGATTCAGTACATATTGAAGATCTGCTTATGCATAAAAATGTGAAGCGAGTGTTGAAAGGTCTGGCTTGGCTTGTTTTTGCAGGCTGCTTAGGTTTTGTATGCTTGATCGGTTTTTATATTTATATGATCTATGGCATTCATCCTTCAGATGAAGGGACTGGCGGCTTAGCCTGTGAGTATGATCGAAATGATCATGTAACCAAGGCAGAAATGTATCGGATACAGGATGGCAAACGCGTGATCACGCCCGTCGATCCATTGCTTTGTCAAAAACAACGTGCAGATTTTCCGAAATAAAAAACCTGATCGAGATCAGGTTTTAGAGAATGCTAGTTTTGAATGATGCTTAGTGATAACCATGTAATTGGCGGTATAGGCCTGGTGTTACACCGGTCCACTTTTTAAAGGCACGGTGGAAAGTACTGGTTTCACTGAAGCCGACTTGCTGTGCAACATCTTCAAGCGTTAAGTCTGGATTAAGCAATAAGTGAATTGCAGCATCACGACGTAAGGCATCTTTCACACCTTGGTAGCTCTTACCTTCAGCGGCTAAACGACGACGAAGTGTTTGCGGCGATAGATACAGCATTGAAGCAACATCGTTCAAGGTTGGCATTTCTTCGCCAATTTGACTCTTCAGCACATCACGGATACGAGACGTTAATGAATTGGTATTTTTAAATTTAACCAATAACTGTGCAGGAGCCGCTTTTAAGAATTCTTCAAGCGTTTCTTCGTTTTGACGAATTGGTAAATCTAAATAATCCGCTGCAAACGTAATCTCAGTTCGTGGTGTATCAAACTGCATGACAGGTGCAAAAAACAAGGCATCATATTCGTCAGCATGTTCAGGACGTTCATAACCGAAGTGTACGCGTTCTAAAGGCAGACGACGTTCAATCAACCAAGAAGCGAGACCATGCCAAATCATCAGCATACTTTCAGTAATGAAATGGTCTGGGTCCATAGATTTTGGAATTTGAGGGACTAAACGTGCTTCATGTTTATCACGTTCTAGTGTTACAGACCATTCATCACCAAACAGTTTATAGAACTGCGAAGACAATTCAAGTGCATCACCAAGGGTTTTTGCATGAATAATCAATTGGCACATAATGGCAAAAGTACCCAAGCGGCGCGGTTGAATATCAAAACCGACGTGTTCGTCTTGGGTCACCATCCACAACATTTTAATAAAACGTGTGTATTGTTCAGGTGAAATACGGGCTTTGGGTTGGCGTAGAAGTTCAGCCTCAATGCCAACATGAGACAATAAAGTTTCGACATCCATGCCGAGACGTTTCACACCAGTTAAGGCTGCGTTGACGAAATGGATACTGATCGTATCACGACTCATGTTTAATCCTTCAGTCTCTTTAATGTTCACAAATGTTTGACCTAAATGACGCTAAAAAAAGAAATCATGGCAATTTACAACAGCGGTTTTGCCATTTTTACATGGTAAATTGCCGAAACTATCAAGGTAAATGGCTGAACATGACATTGTTTTAATCATTTTATATTTCTACCATGGATAAAAAATCTACACAATTAGAGAAAAATATCCATGGAAGCTGCTTTAAAAGGATTGAAAGTACTCGACTTTTCGACATTACTCCCAGGGCCATTTGCGACCTTGTATTTGGCTGATATGGGTGCGGAAGTTGTGCATATTGAGTCACCGACGCGTCCCGATCTGGTTCGTTTGATGCCACCTTATGCCAATGGGCAAGCCACAGCGCATAGTTATTTAAATCGCAATAAACAATCCATCGCATTGGATTTAAAAGACCCGAAAAGCATTGAACTAATTAAAGCTAAAATTTCAGATTTTGATATTGTGGTAGAACAATTTCGTCCAGGTGTCATGCAACGCTTGGGTTTGGATTATGCAGATTTGGCCGAAATTAATCCGCGTCTTATTTACTGCTCGATTACGGGTTATGGTCAAACTGGGCACTACAAAGACCGTGCAGGGCATGACATCAATTACTTGGCTTTATCGGGCATTTCAGGTCATAGCGGACGCCAAGATAGTGGCCCGCCACCGATGGGGATTCAAATTGCCGATGTAGCAGGCGGATCAATGCATGCAATTACTGGCATCTTAGCTGCGGTGATTGAGCGTTACCGTAGCGGTTTAGGACAATATATTGATATTTCCATGACCGATTGCGCTGTCGCATTGAACAATATGGCTGCAGCTGGCGTATTGGCTGCCAATGCGGTAACCGCGGCAGAGACGGCACATCTGAATGGCGGCAGTTTCTATGACTATTATCGAACCCAAGATGGTCGTTATCTGTCAATTGGTGGTCTGGAGCCGCAGTTTTTACATGGATTAGCGCAAATTCTAGATTTACCCGCTTTAGCGACGCAAGGCATGTCATTTGATCCACAGGATCAGACTGAAATTAAGCATGCTATTGCCCGAAAAATACTAACCAAAACATGGGCTGAGTGGAAAAAGATTTTTGCCTCTCAAGATGTCTGTGTGGAACCAGTTTTAAGTTTGGACGAAGCTCTAAATTCACAATTGGCCCAAGAGCGGCATTGGTGTGTTGAAGTTCCGCTACAAGAAGGCGACACAATGACACAAACTCAACTGGCATGTCCGATTAAATTTTCTAGATCAGCATTGATTTATACCCATGTGGGTAAAACTTTAGGTGCGGATAATTGGTTATGAAAGGTATAAAAAAAGGTGATAAGTTAAACAATAAAACCTTTAAAATCTCTTAATTAGATAAACATCTATGTAAATATTGAGAGTTGTTAACAAAAAAATAAATAAATTATACAAATGTGAGAGTATTATATGAGCTATTAACACAATTGGTATATAGGTCTCCAAATGAAAATAGCTGTGAGTAAACTTGGATCTTTATATCTTAGCCTCGGCATAATGCTTGCGGGTTCAGCAACCCAAGCGGCAACTACTGCAGATGCTTTCAGTTCTGAAAGCCCATGGATGTTCGGTGATTGGAACGGTCAACGAACAGCGCTTCAACAGAAAGGTTACGATTTTAGTTTTAGTTATGGTGGCGAATTAGCCACTTTGTTAGATGCAAAGCATGCTTCTGGTCATGGCACTGAATATGCGGACCAATTCGCGATCGGGGCACATCTCGATTTAGAAAAAATTGCGGGTTGGAAAGATACCGAAGCACAAATCAATATCACTGAACGTAATGGTCGTTCATTGTCTCAAACTTCAGATGCATTAAATGGTCATTTAAGTGCAACACAAGAAGTGTGGGGTCGTGGTCAAACTTGGCGTTTGACTGATTTTTGGATCAAGAAAAAATTCTTAGACCAAAAATTAGATATTAAAGTCGGTCGTTTTGGTGAAGGTGAAGATTTCAACAGCTTTGACTGTGACTTTCAAAACCTAGCACTTTGTGGTTCACAAGTGGGTAACTGGGTTGGTGACCAATGGTACAACTGGCCAGTTAGCCAATGGGCTGCTCGCGTGAAATATAACATTCAGCCTGAACTCTACGCACAAGTCGGGGTTTATGAATACAACCCTGAAAATCTAAAACGTGGTAAAGGTTGGAACTTGAGTACTGATGGTTCTAAAGGTGCGATTATTCCTGCTGAAGTGGTGTGGACTCCAAAAGTGGGGACACAAAAGCTACCGGGTGAATACCGTGCAGGTTACTACTACAGTACCGCTGATGCCGATGTCATTGATAGCCCAGTAAATGAAAAAGATCACCATCAAGGTGGTTGGATTGTGGCGAAACAACAACTGACAGCACACAAAGACGATGCCTCACGTGGCTTAAGCGGTTTTGTGAATGTGACTGTGCATGACTCAGACACCAACAATGTGAGTGATATGCAAAACATTGGCTTGGTCTACAAAGGTGCATTTGATGCACGTCCTCAGGATGAAATTGCGATTGGTTTAGGTCGTATCAGCATTAATGATGATGTGAATGATGCCAATATTGCCAATAACAGCGTTGATGCACGCGGTCTACAAAGTGAAGAGTATGACGCAGAAATTTACTACGGTATTCATGCAGCAAACTGGCTGACTATTCGTCCAAATATTCAATATATCCGTCACGTCGGTGCTTACAAAAATGGTGAGAATGCGTGGGTCGGCGGTATCAAATTTCAAACAGCATTTTAATTGATGTCAAATTAGAGTTCTTATAAAAGCAATTCGGTAATTCTGAGAAAAATTACGATATTTTCCCTTGAATTGTTTTTGTAACAACTTCTCTTTGCGACATAAAAACGGTGGTGTGTTGAATGTGTTTCACGCACCAAATACAACATTCGACAATAGAGGTGGTCAACATGAGCAACCCATCTACTGGAACTGGGATGCGAACATTTACCGTCGTTGTGATGGCAATTTTCGCCTTAGTTCTATTGATTGGTGGTATCTGGCTGGCAGTCCTTGGCGGTTCTTGGTACTACATTATCGCCGGCCTGTTAATGCTGGCTTCAGCAATATACTTAAGAAAAATTCAAAACAGTTCTTTATACATTTATGCAGCGTTGATGCTGGGTACAGTGATTTGGGGACTTTGGGAGGCAGGTTCTGACTTTTGGGCACTTGCACCGCGTTTTGATATTTTAGGCTTATTGGGCCTTTGGTTACTGATTCCTGCCGTGACACGCGGTATGGAAAATGGCAAAACTGCGAAAATTACATTATCAGGCACACTGGTGATTGCGATTATCGTGATGATCTATTCAATTTTTAATGATCCGCAAGAAATTCACGGTGAAATTAAAAATGCACAACCTCAAACAGCCAAAGCGATTGAGGGTATTGCTCCTGAAGATTGGCCTGCCTATGGTCGTACACAAGGTGGTGTACGTTATTCTCCACTCACCCAAATCAATAGCGACAACGTTAAAGATTTAGAAGTAGCGTGGACTTTCCGTACAGGTGAGTTACCAACAGAAAATGACTCAGGTGAAACCACAAACCAAGTCACTCCGATTAAAGTCGGCAATGACATGTTTATGTGTACAACTCACCAACGTTTAATTGCACTTGATCCTGCGACAGGTAAACAAAAATGGGCATTCGATCCTAAGCTTAAAGCGGACAATACCTATCAACATTTAACATGTCGTGGTGTGTCTTATTTTGACGCAGCAAATACCACTCAGTTTGCAAAAAGCTTAGAGAACAAACGCTCGACTTCAACTGAATGTCCGCGCAAAGTGATCTTGCCTGTAAATGATGGTCGTTTGGTTGCAGTCAATGCTGACACAGGTAAAGTATGTAGTGATTTTGGTCATAACGGCGAAGTCGATCTACAAAAAGATATGCCTTATCCGTATCCGGGCGGTTATATCCCAACTTCACCTCCAGTGATTACTGGTACAACTATTGTGATTGGCGGTTCAACTACCGATAACTTCTCGACTAAAGAGCCATCTGGTGTCATCCGTGGTTATGATGTCAATACCGGTGAATTATTGTGGATCTTTGATACAGGGGCGGAAGATCCAAATGCCATGCCAGGCGAAGGTCAAAAATACTCTGTAGCCTCACCGAATGCATGGGCACCTTTAGCATATGACGAAAAACTTGACATCGTTTATGTGCCAACAGGTGTAGGCACACCAGACATTTTTGGTGGTCACCGTACGCCATTAGATGAACGCTATGCAAACTCAATGTTGGCATTAAATGCATCAACAGGTAGATTAATTTGGAATTTCCAAACCACGCATCATGATTTGTGGGATATGGATGTACCATCACAACCTTCATTGGCAGATATCAAAGATAAATCAGGTAATACTGTTCCTGCGATCTATGTCTTAACCAAAACAGGTAATGCATTCGTCCTTGACCGTCGTACCGGTAAAGCGATTGTGCCAATCACTGAAAAAGCGGTTCCACAAACTGTAAAACGTGGTCCACAAACTAAAGGTGAGCATTATTCTGCAACTCAACCATTCTCTGATTTTGATTTAGCACCAAAAGATAAATTGACTGATAAACAAATGTGGGGTGCCACTATGTTTGACCAGTTGATGTGTCGTGTGTATTTCAAATCATTAAACTACGACGGTATTTATACACCACCTTCTGAAAATGGCACATTGGTATTCCCAGGTAACCTTGGGGTATTTGAATGGGGTGGTATGTCGGTGAACCAAGACCGTCAAGTTGCTGTGATGAACCCAATTGGCTTGCCATTTGTGACTAAGTTGATTCCTACAGATCCAAACCGTGAGCAAACTGCGAAAGGTGCGGGTACTGAACAAGGCGTGCAACCGATGTATGGCGTACCTTATGGTGTGGAAATCAAAGCCTTCTTGTCACCACTTGGCTTACCTTGTAAACAACCTTCATGGGGCTTTACTGCAGGTGTAGATTTAAATACACATGAAGTGGTCTGGAAAAAACGTATTGGTACAATTCGTGATAGTTTACCGAAATTGTTCCAATTACCTGCTGTGAAAATTGGTGTACCGGGTCTTGGTGGATCAATCTCGACTGCTGGTAATGTCATGTTTGTAGGCGCAACACAAGATAACTATATCCGTGCAATCAATGTAACGAATGGTGATACTTTGTGGGAAGGTCGTCTACCAGCAGGTGGTCAAGCGACTCCAATGACTTATGAAGCAAATGGTAAACAATATGTTGTGATCATGGCTGGTGGTCATGGTTCATTTGGTACAAAACTTGGTGATTACCTTGTTGCGTATGCTTTACCAGATAAAAAATAAGTGATTTTACATCGCTAAATAAAAAGCCCGATTTATCGGGCTTTTTATTAGCTGAAATTCTTTATGTAAATTTATGCTAAGTAATAGAAAAATAATTCAATATATTAATAAATAAAAAGTAAAGGACCGAAATCCGCTATATCAGTGAAATTGCGACAGTCTTATCAATAAAATCGCTATTAAATATGTAAAAAACGCATTTTCTTGATAGATAAAATCTCGTTATGCTGTGCATTGTTATAATAGAAATTACTAGCTGTACGCCATGTATTTATATACTGATTTTGACCAGCAACTGGTTAATGAACGTGTTGCACAGTTCCGTGATCAAACGGAACGTTATTTAGCAGGTAAATTGACGGAAGATGAATACCGTCCACTGCGTCTTCAAAACGGCCTTTATGTACAACGTTATGCACCGATGCTACGTATTGCAGTACCTTATGGCCTGATGAATTCTAAACAATTACGTAAAATTGCGTCATTGGCTCAGGACTATGACCGTGGTTATGCGCACGTATCTACTCGTCAAAACATTCAGTTTAACTGGCCTGCACTAGAAAATGTGCCTGATATGTTACAAGAGCTCGCATCTGTTCAAATGCATGCGATTCAAACTTCGGGTAACTGTATTCGTAACACAACCACTGACCAATATGCAGGTGTGGTTGCGGGTGAAATTGCTGACCCACGCCCAACGTGTGAATTGATTCGTCAATGGTCAACTTTCCACCCAGAATTCGCTTTCTTGCCACGTAAGTTCAAGATTGCAGTTTCAGCACTGGAAGAAACTGATCGTGCGGCAACGTCTTTCCATGATATCGGTGTGTATATCGTGAAAAATGAAGCAGGCGAGATTGGCTATAAAATCAAAGTTGGTGGTGGTTTAGGCCGTACCCCAGTGATTGGTAGCTTTATTCGTGACTTCTTGCCACGTGAAGATTTGATTGCTTATTTAGAAGCGGTACTTCGTGTATACAACTTACACGGTCGTCGTGATAACAAATATAAAGCACGTATCAAAATTTTGGTGAAAGCATTAACACCAGAAGTATTTGCAGAGAAAGTGGAAGCTGAATTTGCACATACCATCAAAACTTTAAAAATTGATGCTGATACCTTGGCGAAAATGGATGAGAACTTCACACCATTTGATTACCAAGATTATGCAGATGAAGATTTCGCAGAGCAATTTGCCGCAGAGCCGAAATTTAAACAATGGTTCAACATCAACACCAATGCACATAAAGTCAAAGGTTACCGCATCGTTACGATTTCTTTGAAACGTGCGGGTATTGCACCGGGCGATATGACCGTTGAAGAAATGAACCTGATTGCTGACTTGGCTGACAAATATACCTTTGGTGAGTTCCGTACCACACATGAGCAAAACATTGCGCTTGTAGATGTACCGCAAAAAGATTTGTTTGATCTATGGAAAATCCTTGATCAACACAATCTTGCACGTGCGCATATTGGGTTCTTAACCGACATCATTTGCTGCCCAGGTGGTGATTTCTGTTCATTGGCAAATGCGAAATCGATTCCAATTTCTGAAGCCATTACACGTCGTTTTGATGACTTAGACACCATTTACAATTTGGGTAAATTGGATCTAAACATCTCTGGCTGTATGAATGCGTGTGGTCACCACCATGTGGGTAACATCGGTATTTTAGGTGTAGACAAAAAGGGTGCTGAGTTTTATCAAATCACTTTGGGGGGTAATGCTAACCATGATGCATCGATTGGTGACATCTTAGGCCCATCATTTGCAGCTGAAGTTGTACCTGACATCATCGAAGAGATCTTAAATACTTATCTAGACCTGCGTGCTGAAGGCGAAGAGTTTATTGATACTTACCGCCGTGTTGGCATCCAACCATTTAAGGAGCGTGCATATGCTTAATACAGCACTACAAGTCCTCTCTAAAGATGGCTCGATTGCAGACAATACTTACCAAGTGATTGGTGAAGATGGTGTGTTGCCACAAGGTGACGTAGTTTTAACGGTTGAGCAGTTAGATCAACTTGCGAATGTGTCAGGTAAAAAAGCACTTTTTGTAACGGTGGATGCTTCACCTGAAACCAATGAATTCCCGCTTGATCAGTTGGATGCAATCTTTATCGAGTTTGCCGGCTTTAACGATGGTCGAGGTTACTCATTTGCTGCATTGTTACGTCGCCAAGGTTTCCAAGGCGAACTACGTGCGACAGGTGATGTATTCAAAGACGTGTTGAACTACATGAAGCGTTCAGGTTTCGATACTTTTGTAGTGAAAGAAGGTAAAGATATTGCTGAAGCTGCTGCTGGCTTAGGTGATTTTACCAATCCATACCAAGCTTCAACTGCTGTACCGCAAGCACATTATCAAACAGGTGCTTAAGTGCCTTGATAAATAAAAAAGCCTCCATTCGGAGGCTTTTTTATTTATCGAAATACTTTTAATGAGTGATTATTCGTTTTCAAGCTGGCAATTGACCATCCATTTAATACCGAACTGATCGGTAAATGCGCCATACAGCGCACCCCAAAAGGTCTTTTCGAGAGGCATTTCTATAGAGCCTCCTTTGGACAAGCCATCAAACAGTCGTTTGGCTTCAGCTTGTTCACTGCTGTCTAAATTAATCGAAATATAATGATTGCTGCCTAAGGTAAAGCGTTGATTGGATTGCGCACAGAATTGTTCGTTGACATCTGAGGCCATCAGCACGGTAAATTCATTGATCGGTAGGGAAATATGCATAATCTTTTGCTGATCTGCATCGGATAGTGAAATGCCTTCCTCAGCAGGCATATCACCATAACGCATCACATTGAGGAATTCTCCACCAAGTACAGAGCGATAAAAATTAAAGGCTGCTTAGATATTGCCTTTAAAATTCAAGTATTGATTGAGCTGCATAAAGGTCATCCATTTTTATTATGTCGACATTTATTTTTATGAGCCCTTGCTGAGCAGTATGGGAACAATTTATGTCTAAAATGTAAGCATAAAAAATCCCTCTTACAGAGGGATTTTCAGTCTCCCTCCTTTATTAAAGGAGGGGTTAGGGGAGGATTAAAGAATATTCCCTCTAAATCGTCCTTTGTGAAGGGAGTCAGCAGAGGATTAAAGCAATTCAATCGCCACAGCAGTCGCTTCACCACCACCGATACATAGCGCTGCAATACCACGCTTACCACCTGTACGTTTTAATGCATGGATCAACGTTAAAATAATGCGTGAACCGGTAGAACCAACTGGATGTCCTAGTGCACAAGCACCGCCGTTGATATTTACTTTTTCAGCATCTAATTTAAATTCATCAATTGGGCACATCGTGACCATAGCAAAGGCTTCATTGATTTCCCATAAATCTACGTCAGCAACATTCCAACCCGATTTATCTAGAACTTTTTGAATTGCGCCTACAGGTGCAATAGTAAATTCTGAAGGATGCTGTGAATTTGATGCATAAGCCACAATTTTCGCGAGCGGATTTAAACCTTTTGCTGAAGCTTGCTCTGCTGAAGTTAAAACTAAAGCAGACGCACCATCAGAAATAGAACTAGCATTGGCAGCGGTAATCGTTCCATCTTTAGCAAAAGCAGGGCGTAACGTTGGAATTTTTTCGATATTAGCGTTAAAAGGCTGTTCGTCTTTATCGATAATCACATCACCTTTACGACTCGAAACAGTGACAGGCACGATTTCGTCAGCAAAATAACCCTCAGTAATTGCAGTTTGTGCACGTTTAAGCGAGCGAATGGCGAAGTCATCCATTTGTTCACGTGTATAGCCTTTTGTATTTGCCATATCCTGCGCAAAAGACCCCATGAGTCGGCCCGTTTCTGCATCTTCTAGGCCATCTAAGAACATATGATCTTTAACATCACCATGGCCCATACGGTAGCCAGCTCGTGCTTTGGTCAATACATACGGCGCATTGGTCATTGACTCCATACCACCTGCAACCACGACTTGAGCCGAACCTGCCTTAATCATATCTGCCGCTTGCATCACGGCCTTCATACCTGAACCACACAGCTTGTTGATGGTTACGGCACCAGTTGAATCTGGAAGACCGGCTTTACGCATCGCTTGACGGGCAGGACCTTGTTTCAGGCCAGCCGGAAGCACACAGCCCATAATGACTTCTTCAACATCTGTCGGTTGTAAACCCGCGCGTTCGATGGCTGCTTTAATCGTAACTGCGCCTAATTCTGGTGCAGTGACAGCGGCTAAACTCCCTTGAAAACCACCCATTGCTGTACGGGCACCATTCACGATGACGATATCAGTCATTACATGTCTCCATTTTCTTATACATTAATTTTTGAATACGTCAGCAGTATAAGTAAAATTGAACAGGAATAAAGCAAATTTAAAAGGCTGCTTTGGACTCACCGGTTCTCAAATTAGCAACTGGTTGGGTTTTCAAATCGGATATGTCCCATTCGACTTAAGACTGCTCGGATCGGTTGAAGCGTTGATTTCGAACAGTAGTAGAAACTGCCATTTGAACCATTGGGTAAACCGGAGCTAGCCTGAAAGGTGAGACTTGGAATGTGTAGAGTCCCACGCCAAGACAGATCGCCATATTTTAAGTTGAGTTTGTCTTGCAGTAATATTTTTTCATTTGCATCAACTTGACGGTTTTTATTACTGTCAATAAATATAATCAGACCACTGTTCCAGTTGTTAGGTTGGCAAAGTTTAAAGTCAAGACTAGGACAAATCACAATATTGGAATGATAAATAGTGGCATGAGCCCGTGCGAATGCATTGTGATTTTGAATAGTCGATTTGATGTTATTCGCTTCTCGCTGCGCCATTAAATTGTTGAAATGTGGTAAAGCTATCGTCACGATAATGACAATAATCGCAATTGAGACTAAAAGTTCAAATAAAGTAAAGCCAGTTTCTTTGTTGTAAGACATTGATTTAATCCAAAATTTAATATTATTTTTATATGTTTAGTGTTATATGTGTTTTTAATGGCGATATTAATTTTGAGTATAGAATTTCATTACTCAATTTTAGATAAAGCTGTTAAAATGAAAATAGCAAGTGACAATAGGCGATTCACTGCTCAAAATTGAGTAAAAATTTACCGAATTACAACGGAAATTGTAAGTAATTTTGTCAATAATTTACTTGATTAGATTAATCAAGCACTTGGAAAAAGAATAAAGTGTTTG
Source organism: Acinetobacter sp. YH12231 (assembly GCF_013417755.1). Classification (NCBI taxonomy): domain Bacteria; kingdom Pseudomonadati; phylum Pseudomonadota; class Gammaproteobacteria; order Moraxellales; family Moraxellaceae; genus Acinetobacter; species Acinetobacter sp. YH12231. The sequence goes on along the minus strand of NZ_VPDJ01000024.1, from coordinate 5,287 downwards.
TATGATTCAGCGTAAATAGCTTAAAAAAAAACTGGGGTATTAAGAAAGCCTATCTCAGGATAGCCAATTTTTCGGCTTGAGCTTGAACAACAATTGTTATCTCTGGAGGATAAATCCATGAAAATGAGTCGTATTGCATTAGCAATGCTCGTAGCTGCTCCTTTAGCAGCTGCAAACGCAGGCGTAACTGTTACTCCATTAATGCTTGGTTACACTTTCCAAGATTCTCAACACAACAACAGCCGTGGCAACCTTACTGAAGGTCCAGAGCTACAAGACGACTTGTTTGTTGGTGCAGCACTTGGTGTTGAATTAACTCCATGGTTAGGTTTCGAAGCTGAATATAACCAAGTTAAAGGTGATGTAGACGTTGATCACGGCGAATACAAACAAACTCAAATCAACGGTAACTTCTATGCTACTTCTGATTTGATTACTAAAAACTATGACAGCAAAGTTAAGCCATATGTATTGTTAGGTGCTGGTCACTATAAATACAAATTTGACGAAGCTCTTGCTCGTGGTGTAAACGGTACTGATCGTGGTACTACTGAAGAAGGTACTTTAGGTAACGCTGGTCTAGGTGCTTTCTGGCGCTTAAACGATGCTTTATCTCTACGTACTGAAGCTCGTGCTACTTACAACATCGATGAAGATTTCTGGAACTACACAGCTTTGGCTGGTCTTAACGTAGTTCTTGGCGGTCACTTGAAACCTGCTGCTCCTGTAGTTGAAGTTGCTCCTGTAACTCCAGTTGCTCCAGTTGCTCCAGCTCCTCAAGAGTTGACTGAAGATCTTAACATGGAACTTCGTGTGTTCTTTGATACAAACAAATCAAACATCAAAGATCAATACAAACCTGAAATTGCTAAAGTAGCTGAAAAATTAGGCGAATACCCTAATGCTACAGCGAACATCGAAGGTCACACAGATAACACTGGTCCACGTGCTCTAAACGAACGTTTATCACTAGCTCGTGCTAACTCTGTTAAATCTTCGCTTGTTAACGAATACAACGTTGACCCAGCTCGTTTATCTACTCAAGGTTTCGCGTGGGATCAACCAATCGCTGACAACAACACTAAAGAAGGCCGTGCTATGAACCGTCGCGTATTCGCTACGATTTCTGGTAGCCGTACTGTAGTGGCTCAACCTGGTCAAGCTCAATAATTTGAGTTTAACTTCGGTTAGAAAAAAGCGGCTCTTTTGAGTCGCTTTTTTTTGTTAAAAATTTAAAAAAGGAGATTTAAATTTGGCTAAAAGGCACTAACGCAAAAGCGTTGTTTACTTTTAAATAATCGTTGGATGTAAAAGGATTTATCTATTCATGTGGCAATTAAGCATGTAAAAATTCAAACTATTGTATATTAATTAATCATCTGTTTGCCTAAGAGCTTTAATTGAACATAACCAGGTTGTATTTTTATTTTTTTATAAAAGCAATAAAAAAACAATTATTTACATTTGTCTTATCTACAATTTATAAAAAATGAATATTTATATTTTTCATTAAAAAAATATAATCATCGGGATTCATGATGCAGTTAAGAATTATTCTAAATATAATAATGATTCTTATTCAAGTAAAACTAATCTTGAAATGATGAATAATTTTGCAAAAACACACTTAGTACGTTCTATAACTATGGTGCTGCTCGGTGTTGGAGGGGCTACATCTGTGTTTGCAGCGGATACAACGGTACTTGAGACGATTGAGGTTGAGGTACCTGCAGAAAAGCAACTTGCAAATGGTAAGTTGAAAGCCAATACAGACCTAGGTGCTTTGGGAAATCAAAAAATTGTTGATACGCCATTTAGCGTAACAGCATATAGTGAAAAACTGATTGAAGAACAGCAAGCGTCAACTGTAGCACAAGTTTTAAAAAATGATGCGAGTATTCGTATGACCACGAATCAGGGGGCATTTATATGAAAATTTCCAAATTCGTGGATTTGGTGTGCATGGTGATGAAATTGCTTTAGATGGTTTATACGGAATGGCACCGGTCAGTCGTGTACCCACAGAAACCTTAGAGGCTGTAATGGTCTTGAAGGGGCCAAATGCCTTGGTCGCTGGGATGGCACCTAATGGAGGGGTTGGTGGTGTGATTAATATTACGCCTAAACGTGCACATGAAGATTTAACTAGACTGACTTCTACTCTGGAAGATGAAGGTTATTACCAAAGTCATCTTGATGTTTCACGCCGTTTCGGTGAACAAAAAAAAAATTGGTGTTCGCACGAATTTAGTCTATGGCCAAGGTAAACGTAATATTGATGGAGAAGAAGATACTAAAGCACTGGGTTCAATTGCTGCAGACTATACTACAGATCAATTACAAGTAAATTTTGATGCCTATGCAATACATGAAGATCGTGAAAATGGTTCACCAGCCATGGTTTCGTTTGCAAAGATTAAAAAAGTGATTGCGGCACCGGAAGGTGGGTTAAATTATTTTAATGATTCAGATACTCAAATAGATAGTAAGTTTGTTGGTTTAAAAGCGAAATATGCATTAACACCGAATGCAAATATCTTTGCTGGTGCTGGTTATGCAGATAAAAAATATAAAGGCTTTGTATTTGGCACACGTATGGTTCTGAATAATGAACAAGGTGATGCGACTACACAGACTTATGGTCAATACGCGCACTTTAAAAATACATCCGCAAATATTGGCGGTGATTATAAATTTAATACGGGTATTGTTTCACACAAATTAGGTCTTCGAGCAGATTATCTTAATATTCAGACAGATCAGCATAACCCTGCTACATCCAGTGGATATTCAACTAACTTATATAACCCCGGTCAAAATGGATTAATGGCGGTCGCACCAAGTGTCATGCCATTAAATGACAATACGTTTGCAAGTTATACTTTGAGTGATCAAATTTCATTACTTCAAGACAAACTTCAATTTATTCTCGGTTTACGTTACCAAGATATGGATTTGAAGAATTTTAGTTCACAACGTAAAAATAGTGCTGATTGGCGTTATGAAGAAAATGCTTGGTCACCTAGTTTAGGTCTTGTAGTTAAACCTTTTGGTGAAAATCTTTCTTTATATGCCAATTATGTAGAGGGTTTGAGTCAAGGTAAAACAGTTACAGATGAAAGTGATCTGAATTTTGGAAAAACTTTTGCACCTTTTAAAACCGAACAATATGAAGTGGGTGCTAAATACCAAAATGGATCATGGTTAAATACACTTGCTTTGTATGAGATTAAAAAGCCTGACACTATGGTAATTGATGGGGCGACTACTGATGGTGCAGAAACACGTGCTCGAGGCATTGAATGGAGTTTCTCAGGACAAGTTCGTGATGGTTTAACGATATTAGGTAACATGGCTTATCTTGATACGGAATATACCAAAGCATTAGTCAATAAAGGCAATGAGCTTCTAGGTATGCCAGATCTTACAGCGACAATTGGTTTGGATTATGCGTTACCTTTACTCGACGGTTTATCTGTGAATGGTCGAGTAAACTATGTAGGTGAACAATATGTTGATTCAGCAAATACCTTACAATTACCTGATTTCACGACAGTGGATTTAGGTGCACGTTATAAAACAAATTTAGGTGGTGTATCTACAACATTTATGGCAAATGTCGACAATGTGACCAATAAAAAATATTGGGAGGGCGTATTTAATGAAAACTTTGCCACGATTGGTGCAGACCGTACCTATAAAGTTGGTGTGACTTTTGATTTCTAAGTTAGATTAGTTTTTTTAATATAAAAAGCCACCTATTTAAGGGGGCTTTTTTTGTTGATGAGGGATTCACGGCATATATTGCTTCACCACACCATCATCGAGGAGTTGTTGGAAATGCTCAACCACACTGTTTTGAATATCACGGTATTCGATCCCTAATTCTTTCTTGCTCTTATCTGCATTAAAGTAAATTGGGTAACCCATATTGAGTTCAACAAATTTACGTGGGAAGCCGGCAAGAGGGCCAAATGTCTTAAAGGCAAACTTCGGTAAGGTATTGCGCGGAAATGGAAATTTATTCCCAAAATGTGCGCGTAATAATTTGCCCATGTCTAATAGGCTTAGTGTTCCACCACTAATAATATAACGTCCGCTTGCTGCGGGATTGAGAGCTGCTTGTACGTGCGCATCGGCAACATCGCGAACATCGACGATACCATTCCACATTGGTGGAACACCGGCCAAAGTTATACCATTGGCAAACTGTTGTAGCACTTCAACGCTTCCTGACTGTGTTGACGCAGTTAAAGATGGCCCCATGACCAATGCTGGATTGACACAAACCAGATCCCAACGGTTTTGTGCTTTTTGCATATCCCACGCTTTGCGCTCTGCCATTACTTTTGAATATGGATAAGGCTGATGAGTTTCTGAACTGGAGATATTCCAGTGAGACTCATCAAATTCATTATGCTCGGTCTGTAGAATATCAATGGCATCACCATAGGTTGATGCGATGCTTGAAGTCACGACAACACGTTTTACTGATTCAGTTTTATTGACACTGTTGAGCACATTTTCAGTACCTAAAATGGCCGGCTCAATAATATCTTTAATCGCGTCTTTATAGTTGGTCACTACAAATGGAGATGCCATGTGGATCACAATGTCACAACCTTGCATGGCTGAATCAAATGCACCCTCATCCAATAAATTGGCTTGAAACAGTTTTAAAGTGCCAGTTGTATCAGCTGCAATTTTTTCGAGGTGTGCAAAACCTGATGTTTTATTGAGATCGCGAACAGTGGCATGTACTGTATGCTCTAATTCAAGTAAGTTTTTAATGACCCAACTGGCAATATAGCCTGTCGCGCCTGTGACGAGTATCTGTCTTGTTGTCTTGCTATTCATATTCTTCAACTTTAATTGACGCATTTTTTTATCATATTGAGAATATTTGGTTTTGTCTTTGATTGATTTGAAAAAATATATGTTGATGATTGGGTTTAATACGCTCTAAATTCAGCAGAGAATGCATTAAATGCTGTAAAAGTAATTTTTTATTGATTTTAAAAATGCGAATATGGGATGAATGTTGGATAGATGTATATTCTTATGATTACGGACGCAAAATCTCACAAATAAATGGACAAAGAGTCATATCTAACTAGTACGCTTTAATTTAAAGCCTAGATCTTCGGTCTAAGCTTCTTCTGCTATTCACCAATTAAAATGTCTATGCGATAAACCATTTAAAATGTCCTGTTTTTAACTGCAAGAGTCAAGAACAGGATTTAAATATCTTTGTTCAATAACAGCTTTCTGAGCTTTACGACTCGGC
>NZ_VPDJ01000023.1:0-42397 GCF_013417755.1 Acinetobacter sp. YH12231 | reverse complement strand
TGTCTTTTATACGTAATTTAAGGGTTTTCATGTACTTATATTAACAATCAAAACTCAAGGAAAATAGTCCTTAGTTAAATCAAACGACACTTCATGTCGTGTCGCTTATATCTCTGACCTGAAGGACAGAGTTTTACGCTCCATTTGATAAAATTTAACGGTTGTCTTTAAAGAGAAAACTCCATAATATTTTTATAAAATTATTTTTATTTTTTTCAATTTTATAAAAACTTTTATTAAATCAATATTTATAAGACACTTTAAACATGAAAAAGATCATTATCTTGCTCACTTTAGCCCTAAGCTCTCCGAGTTTTGCCCAACTCGTTCAACTCAATACAAGCCAATTTGAAAAAGACTTTAACCTCTTACAGAAACAAAAAGGCTATAACGGCCAAATTAAGAGTAATGGCTACATCCACGAAAAATTTTTAGTCACCGGAAAATCTATTATTGATGAACGTAAGCCGGTCAAGATGACAGGCTATTACAAAGCAGATGATGGCCGCGATAAAATGTATTCAATTTCAGAATATCGTGTGTATTGTGATGACCAAAGCTTTGGTTTTGCACTCATGGACTTTGAAGCAGACGGTCAAAGACTGTACTAACCAATGAGAGTGATTATGCCTTTGACTATGAAGATCCCACTCCACGAGACCGTGAGTTTAGTAAAGTCCTCAAAAATGCCTGCAAACACGCCTCACTTAAATGATCAGAGCCATGCAGCATTGGATCAGTTAAGCACTGCGAAACACGAAATAGACACATCCAAAAAGGCATAAACCTGCCCACAAATAGTCCAACTTAAAGGGTTGTTTAAAAAGGAAAATCATAAATGGAACGAAGACCAATAGCGTCACGACTTCTTGTGTGATTTTCATTTGACCCAAAGACCACCCATGTTTGGCCAACAGTCGCGTTGCTGGGATCATAAAACTATATTCGAGTAATGCTATAGCCCATCCAAATAAAATCGCTTGCCAAAGCGGTGCATCATGTAAAAACTTCAGATGTCCATACCAGGCCAAAGTCATAAAAAAGTTGGAAATAATCAATAAAAACAGGGCAAGTGACATAAGCAATCAAGATCGCAAAAAATTGCGCATATTGTACGTTTTTCATCAGGATTTCGCGCCTATTTTCCGTGTTTTTATCATTAAGAAAATCACACACATTTGATCAGTTACGAGCTCAATCTTTTTATACGATCTCATACAAAAAAATCTATCTTTTCGCTAAGACCCTTGCTATGGTTGCTCTCAAATGAAATTAACTTTTTCAACCAAATCTATAATGACAACACCACAATAACAAAGTGATGTGTCGGTAAAAGCAGTGGAGTTAGAACGAATGCATCTGCATATCTTGGGTATTTGTGGCACCTTTATGGGTTCATTGGCGCTCTTGGCGCGCGATTTAGGACATAAGGTCACGGGTTCAGACCAAAACGTTTACCCACCAATGTCTACCCAATTGGAAAATGCAGGCATTACCTTAATGCAAGGCTATGACCGTAGCCATCTTCAACCACATCCAGATCTCGTGATTGTCGGCAATGCCATGAAACGTGGTATTGATGCTGTGGAATACATGTTGAACGAAGGCCTGCCTTATATTTCTGGCCCACAGTTCCTTGCAGACCACGTCCTACAAGGCAAACATGTGTTAGGTGTTGCAGGCACACATGGTAAAACCACAACCACAACCATGCTGGCGTGGGTGCTCGATCAAGCAGGTTTAAATCCAGGCTTCTTGATTGGCGGCGTACCTTTAGGCTTTAGTGAAAGCGCTCGCTTAGGTGGTGGTGAATATTTCTGTGTAGAAGCCGATGAATATGATTCGGCATTTTTCGACAAACGTTCTAAGTTTGTGCATTACCATCCTAAAACAGCGATTTTAAATAACCTTGAATTTGATCATGCCGACATCTTCGATGACTTGGCTGCGATTCAAAAGCAATTCCATCATCTAGTGCGTACTATTCCAAGTGAAGGCCGTATCATTGCGCCCATCACTGAAACAAATATTGATGAAGTCTTGGAAATGGGCTGCTGGACACCTGTGGTGCGTACATCTTTAGATGCCAATGACAAATCTGAATTGTATGCAGAACAATTGTCTGCTGACGGTTCACATTTCAAAGTGCTACAGCATGGTGTCGTGAAAGGCGAAGTCAAATGGAATATGACTGGGCAACACAGTGTAGCCAATGCTTTGGCAACCATTGCTGCGGCTGAACATGTCGGTGTTTCGATTGAAACGGCGTGTGAGGCACTTTCAAATTTTGGCGGTGTAAAACGTCGTATGGAGCTTTTGGGCACAATCCGTGGCATTGAAGTTTATGACGACTTTGCACATCACCCAACGGCGATTGATACCACACTGGAAGGTGCACGTAAGCGTCTCGGTGAGCGTAAATTGTGGGCAGTAATTGAACCGCGTTCGAACACTATGCGTATGGGTAGCCATAAAGATGGGCTTGCACATTCTGCACGCTTAGCAGATGAAGTGATTTGGTATCAACCTGAAGGTTTGGATTGGGATTTACAACCTGTGATTGAAGCTGCTGCGAATAAAGCTGTGGTGGCTCGTTCACTGGATGAGATCATTCAAACCATCGTAAGCGAGGCAGGCGAGGGCGATGCTGTGGTGATTATGTCGAATGGCGGTTTTGGTGGTTTACATCAGAAGTTGATCAGTGCATTAAAAGCCTAAACCCACTAGATAAAATAAAAAAAGCCCGCTGCGCGGGCTTTTTTTTATTCACACTCAGCTTAAAAATAATGCTGATAGCCTCGGTTTTTATAGCCTGAATCCAGCTTAACCGGCTGTTCAACATTTTCTAATCTTAACAATGTCGTTAAAAACGCCTGAATTTGTTCCGTATTAAGCAGGTTTGGTTGAAAGCTTGAATGTCCAAAGCGCTGGAATAAACTGGCAATTTCACTATGTCGATTTACATATTTCATCGACCATTTTGAAAAATCGATTTGATCAATAGTTTGATCAGGATAACGCACAATATCCCGATGCCGCGTATCTTGCATAATATGCTGAAAAAGCTGTTCGAGTGCCGCTTGCTCACCTTGCAGGCATTGGAAGAACCGGCCTTCTGCATAGTACAGCACGCCAAAAATATTTTTTTCAGTATTAAAGCTGCGGGCTCTCACCAAAATATCACTTAAATCTTGTATTAAATCAAATTGTTGTTCTACACGTGTACTGGCATAACAGAGTTGTATCATTGTGTTTATTCTTAAAGTATTTGCACGATTTTAACGTAGAAAGTTCTACAGGATGAGTAAATATTTGTATATTTTTTAATCAAATGTGCTTTTTAACTTACAACAGAAAACCAAGATCACGTATACCGATATCACCTTCATTTTTTTAAACTTATACATATTAAAACAATGAAATTATTTCCATTTGAAGATGAATAAAGAGGCCGACCATGCTTAAAAATTTACTCATTTTTTTATCGATCACTTGTGTATATTTTGCTGCCTTGATCATACTGAATAATTTTGGCGTTTCAGATTTTTTTAATGTCGTTATTTGCTCATTTATTTTAGGAATAACACTGCGCACCGTGATTCCTCACTATCTTATTTATTTATTAATGATGATGACCATTGGCAGTATTTATTTCGTGCTGAATGATTTTGCTTTATTAAATATCATGTGTTTAAGCTTGGTTTTAGGAATATTGATCTGCTCGATTTTGTTACAATTGTGGCCACATATCGTCAAAACACCATCAACGGTGTTGAAACTCAAGCTCAATTGAGCACAAAGCAGTTTTTAAATTTTCATACTGATAAAACGCCCGCATCGCGGGCTTTTTTAGGCTTGAACATCGGCTAATGTCTTGTCTCGGCGAAACATCACCTCTACATAAGAACAGGTTGGGATAATTTTTAAGTGTTTGTCACGAGCAAATTCCACCAAATGATCCAATAACACACGAGCAACCCCTTGCCCGCGTAAGGAATCATCTACCCACGTGTGATTTGCCACAATGCTGTGTTCATCACGCCATAGATAACTCATTTCTGCGAGGCGTACACCCTCAGCATTTAACTGAAAAAATTCACCTTTTTGACCATTATCTTGATGTTGCATAGTCACTGTTTTTTCTTCCTTTTTATGAAAAAATACACCGTGTAACAAACGAGAAAGTGATTGGTACAGAACTTAAACGACCTATATTCAACTGTAGGTGATAATAAATCCGTACACCTTTCACATTAATTAAAAAACAATTAAATCACATTTGCCGGATATTTTTATTATGGACCTTTATATCATCGCCATCTTTGTATTACTGATTGCTGCAGCATGCTTGGTTGTATCGCTGTATAAATCACGATCTTAATTCAACTTCACAACTAGATTTCAAATAAAACAGCCTGATTGCAATACGATCAGGCTGTTTTTATTTATCCAAATGATTAATTCACATCACGCTATACAATTTAGCGTATTAGCGTAGAACATCACGAATCGATTCATCTTTATCAAATACAGATTTTGCAAAAGGGCAGAGCGGAATAATTTTCACGTTCTTTTCCCGAGCAAAATTCACTGCTGCATCGAGGAGATGTCGTCCAACACCTTGTCCTCGCAAGCTGTCACTGACATCGGTATGATCAATAATAAATTTATCATCGCCTGCCCATGAGTAAGTCATCTCTGCCAAACGGTCCCCATCTTGCTCAACAAAAAAAGCTCCTTTTTTTTGATCATCATCTTGTTGTACAAACATCTTAAATTTCCTCCATTTTTTTATAAATTGGCATGTAATGCAGGTCAACTCTGTTGTTTTTGTATTAATTTAAACCGCATGCACAGGGCTTAAATCTGTTCCTGCTCGTGTATAGAGCATAGTAAAATAAGCCACTTTATTTATTTGAAGACACTCATGTCTGCCTCTCCCTCCGAAACGGCTTCTTCTGGCTCTTGGACGGCTGTGATTGCTTTGGCTTTCGCAGCATTTATTTTTAATACCACTGAATTTGTACCTGTCGCTTTACTCAGCGATATTGGCAAAACCTTTAGCTTGGCAGCGACCGATGTCGGCATCATGATTACGCTCTATGCATGGGTGGTTGCTCCGATTTCTTTGCCGATCATGTTATTGACCAAAAATATTGAACGTCGTTCACTCCTGATTTGCTTATTTATGGTGTTTATTGTCAGCCATATTCTGTCGTATTTCGCATGGAGCTTTAATACTTTATTGCTCAGTCGAATTGGCATTGCTTTCTCGCATGCACTTTTTTGGTCAATTACTGCGTCGCTGGCAGTTCGTGTTGCACCGAAAGGCAAAGAATTTCAAGCCTTGGGACTTTTAGCCACAGGCACAGCTTTGGCAATGGTTCTCGGTATTCCGTTTGGGCGTATGGTCGGAGAAGCCTATGGTTGGCGAAATACCTTTGCTCTGATTGGCATTGGCGCCAGTATCGTTTGCCTGATTTTAGCCAAAACGCTGCCGATACTGCCGAGTTTGAACTCTGGCTCGCTGAGCAGCCTAAAACAGTTTATTCGCCGTCCAAGCTTAATGATGGTCTTTGCATTAACCATTATCGTAATTAGCGCGCAATTTACCGCATATAGCTATATCGAACCGTTCTCGCTCAACATTGCTGCATTCAGCTCCATGCAAACCACCACGTTGTTATTAATCTTTGGTGCAGCAGGCTTTCTAGGTTCTTATCTCTTTGGAAAATTTGGTGGGAAATATCCCAAAGTTGCGATTCCTTTAAGTACAGCCACACTGGCTTTATCCATGCTGCTGTTGCTTCCTGTTTCTTTCAGTTTTGCAGGTGTAAGTGCAGTGTGCTTATTGTGGGGCATGAGTATCATTGGATTTAGTCTCGCATTACAGTCAAAGACACTACATCTCGCATCCGACGCCACCGATGTCGCCATGGCTATTTATTCGGGACTTTATAATGTCGGGATTGGCGGTGGTGCACTCTTGGGCGGTATCGTCAGCGTTCATTTCGGTTTGAGTTATATTGGTGTGATCGGAGGAATCATCGCCGTGATCGGCACACTTTTAGCCTTAGCGTTAGTACACCGTGGTGATTTTAACCCTCCTGTGGCACATTAAATGAATTCGCAAATTGCCGATTGCACTTTGTACTAAAAACTGTCATGCTTTGCCGCATATTTGGACAGTGTCCAAAACAAAATTTGAACAAGGGGAGTAGCCTCCTCCAAACGTAAACCTTGTTTTACGTGTCAGAATATCGTCATTACACTTTGCAAAAAGTCGGTATCTGAGCATCGCTGCTGCAAATCATTACAGTACGATGTAGGCAAGACCTTGATCATGTTGTCTCAGGCGTTTTATTTCGTCTGGCAACTGGTCGAGGTTTTTTTATGGCTGGTTGTTAGATGTGGAGAATACACATGGAAACGATTGGCTCATTATGGCTATATCTGGCATTTTTCGGTTTAGTCACCATCATGCTACTCATCGACTTTTTAGGCTTTAAAAATAACAAAGGCCAAGAAATCAAAGTCAAAACCGCTGCCTATTGGAGTATTGCATGGGTCTCTGTGGCTACCTTATTCGGTGGTGCACTGTGGCTCTACTTACAGCAAACCGCTGGTGTCGCTGTTGCAAACACCAAAGTCATGGAATATTTCGCTGGTTATCTGCTCGAAAAATCACTCGCAATTGATAACGTTTTTGTCTGGCTCATGATCTTTGCTGCCTTTGCCATTCCACCTGCTTTGCAGCGTAAACTGTTACTCTACGGTGTCCTTGGTGCAATTGTGCTGCGTACCATCTTTATTTTTATTGGGGCATGGTTCGTTCAAGAATTCTCTTGGGTGCTGTACTTCTTCGGTGCGTTCTTGGTGTATACCGGCTTTAAATTCCTTAAGGGTTCAGACGAAGACGACAAAGATATCGAAGATATGGCAATTTTGAAGTGGCTACGTAAACACATGCGTATTACCCCTCAAATGCATGAAGATAAATTCTTCGTTCGTCAAAATGGTGTCTTGTGGGCAACGCCGCTCTTTTTAGTGTTGATCTTGGTTGAAGCATCGGACGTGATTTTTGCGGTGGACTCAATCCCAGCAATCTTTGCGGTTACCTCTGACCCGTTTATTGTACTGACTGCAAACTTGATGGCGATTTTGGGTCTACGTGCCATGTTCTTCCTCTTGTCTGGTGCTGCATCGAAAATGCATTACTTGCCGTATGGTCTGGGCATTATCCTGGTGTTTATTGGCGCTAAGATGCTGTTGCTCGATGTGTTCCACATGCCAATTTGGATTTCACTCGGCTTTATTGTGGTGACCTTAACCATCACTGCGTGGTTATCGATCCGACACAGCAAGAAGTACCATGAAACCACGCTTTAAAACACTTAGATGATTAAAAGCCTTCTTTCGAGAAGGCTTTTTTATTCTGCAACGAAAACTTGGACTAAGCTTCAGGCGTCATCAAGAGTTTGAGTTTCGGCCAGCGCTGTAAAAATTGTTTTTGCTGCACACGCTGCAAAAAAGTCGCCTGACTGACTAAGCGTGGGTTCCAGCGGACATTTAACTCAAATAAATCATCTAAGCCCAAAGGAGCAATCAGCTGTATTTGCTGTTGATCATCCAATTTAACAGCGATGGCAGTAGCAGTTTCTGGCCACAACGATAGGGCATGCTCAATCGACTTGAGCGCCTGTATCGGCTCACCATTTTCCAAGCGATACCACTGGTGTACTGTCGCTTGGTTGGTGACATCCCAATGAATGTGAGGAAAATCCAACTGCATCTGCTGTTGAATTCTTTGACCCTGTGTTCCATCATCATGTTCCGCATAATAAATCACATCCACTTCTGTGCCTTCCAGTGCATAGTTTTGTTGATGTCGCTGTGACCAAATCAAATTACGAACTACGCCTGCAGCCAAATAAGCCTGTGTATCTATGGCATACAGGGCATGTAAAATCTGCATGATGCCTTGATGCTGAAGCAGGTTATGCTTTAATTGGTCTGAATAGCTCATGTTCACTAAAGGGTTCATTATCGTTTTTTAAAGGGCGCTCTTGAGATCAATATAGCAAGCGTTGCGACTCATGGTCTTTATTCATTCATCGATGCAATGTATACAGCTCAATGCTTTTGTATTATTCAAATCAAATACAATGAACAAAAAAACAGAATCACTCATAAACATCTGTTCTATTTTTTAGAACACATTTTCACAATTACTCTAACGGTATTTTGAACCAAATTGGGCTACAATCAACCGAAAAAATTCTAAACTGCAGGTATGTCATGTCTTCTGTTATCGCATCTACAGCGATCCGTGGTCGCTTTCTAGATATTCAGAATACAGTTGCCCAAGCACGTGAAATTCACGACCAAGTGCGCTATTTCGAAGATGGTTTGCTGATTACGCAAGCCGGAAAAATTCAATGGTTCGGTCCATGGTCTGAGGGACAACACCATCTCCCAGATCAGGTTGACGTACAGCATTATCCAGATCAATTGATTGTTCCGGGTTTCATCGACACCCACATCCATTATCCACAAACGGAAATGATGGGGGCTTATGGTGAACAACTGCTGGAATGGCTTGATACTTATACCTTCCCAACCGAAATCCAATTTGAAGATCCGGCTTATGCAGAGCAAATTGCACAGTTCTTCGTAAACGAGTTACTCAAAAACGGAACCACAACAGCCTTGGTTTTTTGTACCGTTCATCCACAATCGGTCGATGCTTTATTTAAGGCTGCAGAACAGCATCAGATGCGCTTAATTGCCGGTAAAGTGATGATGGATCGACATGCACCTGAAGCATTATGTGACACTGCAGAGAGTGGCTATAACGACTCCAAAGCACTCATCGAAAAGTGGCATGGCAAGGGCCGTAACCTTTATGCCATCACGCCTCGCTTTGCCCCAACCTCAACGCCTGAACAATTGGCACGGGCAGGGGAGCTAAAAGCCGAGTATCCTGATGTTTATGTACATACGCATTTGAGTGAAAATAAAAATGAAATTGCGTGGGTCAAATCATTATTCCCTGAGCAAAACGGCTATTTAGACGTTTATCATCATTATGGTCTGACCGGATCACGTTCCGTGTTTGCACACTGTGTGCATTTGGAAGATGCTGAATGGGACTGTATGCATCAGACCAACTCTGCCATTGCGTTTTGTCCAACCTCGAATTTGTTCTTAGGCAGTGGTTTATTTCCATTAAAGAAAACATGGGAAAAACAGGTGAAAGTCGGCTTAGGCACAGACATTGGTGCAGGCACCTCATTTAACCAACTACAAACCATCAATGAAGCCTACAAAGTTCAACAACTTCAAGGCGATAAACTGTCCGCATTTGAAGCGCTGTACCATGCCACGTTAGGGGGGGCAAAAGCCTTAGACCTAGAGGACAAACTTGGAAACTTTGATTTGGGCAAAGAAGCAGATTTTGTGGTGCTCGATTTAAAAGCCACGGCTCTACAAGCCCTACGTCAACAACGTGCCAAAAATCTGGAAGATGCTTTATTTGCCCTGATGCTGATGGGTGATGATCGTAATATCCATGCCACCTATGTGTTTGGACAATGTGCCTATGTCAAAGCATAAAACGGCTCGACCAAGACGAAAAACAGCGTTGAAAATTGGACTGATTGCCGTCGCTTGTCTGTGCTTACTCAAGCGTGACAGCACTTCCAAGAAAAACTGATTACATTTTCAACGGCAAAAAAGATGCATCTGCGAGCCAGATGTATTAAAATTGGTTCATCTTTAGAGGTGTTGCAAGTCAACACCTTTTTTATTTTTTTGATTTGCTTTTTTAGGTATCTACCCATGTCTGTTCAAATGAGCGTACTGATTTCCACTGAAGAAATTCAAGCTAAAGTGAAAGAGCTTGGCGCAAAAATTGATGCATACTATGCTAACAGCGACAAAGAGTTGGTGTTAATCGGTCTATTACGTGGTTCCGTTATTTTTATGGCTGACCTTTGCCGCGCGATTTCAAAACCGCATGAACTCGATTTCATGACCGTTTCAAGTTATGGCGGTGGGACCGTATCTACTCGTGATGTAAAAATCTTAAAAGATTTAGATGGCGACATTAAAGATAAAGATGTCTTGGTGGTTGAAGATATTATCGACTCAGGCAATACCTTAAGCAAAGTCTTAGAAATTTTACAGACGCGTAATCCAAACTCAATTGAGCTTTGTACTTTGGTCAGCAAGCCTTCACGTCGTGAAATTGACCTCGATGTAAAATTTTTAGGTTTTGAAGTCGAAGATAAATTTATCGTGGGTTATGGTCTGGACTATGATCAAAAATATCGTCATATTCCTTTTATTGGCGAAATTGGTCTCTAAGCAAGATCAGATACTTAAGAGTGGCCGAAGGCCACTTTTTTTTATTTTTTGGTTTGTTTTGAACAAAAAAACAACAGTTTTTTGCATGTTTAGGCTATAGCTATGCGCAGTTTTGATTAAAGATAAAGATTGAACATGTCGTAAAAAACAAATACATGATAACAAAAGGAGAGTTACTATGTGGTCACTCATTGTTGCGATTGTTGTTGGTTTTATTGCTGGTTTAATTGCACGTGCGATCCATCCTGGAGATGACAAAGCGGGTTTCATCATGACCACCATTCTCGGGATAGCAGGTTCCTTACTTGCGACCTATGGCGGACGTTTATTAGGTCTGTATGGAGAAAATTCTGCTGCAGGATTTATCGCTTCCGTCATTGGTGCGATCATCGTGTTATTTATCTATAACCTTGTAACGAAAAAAACCCGCGTCTAGTTTTTTATAACGCCATTAAAATACCCGCCTATAGACGGGTATTTTTTTTATATTTTATTCATGCCGTACAGCTGAAATTATTTGATCTCTTTTAACATCGATTCTAATTCAGCAGCAGGGTAAGCACCAGTTAAGATCGAACCGTTGGCAAAAACGATTCCCGGTGTACCACCTAGTTTTAAGCTTTTAGCTAATTTTAAATTTCGCTCAATCGGGTTTGCACAGCTTTTCGCTGACTTCGGTTGAATTCCCTTATTGATTAAATTATTCCAGGCCATAGCAGGGTTTGACTCACAAAAAATCTGCTTCGATGGCGCCAACGACTGTGGTTTTATCGCTGTGACAAAAGTATAAATGGTCACATAATTGAGTTTTGCCAGTTCTACTTCAAGCTTCTTACAATATGGGCAATTTGGGTCAGAAAAGATCGCGATTTGGCGCTTCCCATTCCCCCTGACTGTTTTAATCGCATCTTGTAATGGAAGTTTATTCCACTCAGTTTTTTGCTGACTGAGGATCAATTGTTTGGTCAGATTTTTTTGATCTTTTAAACGAATCATAGAACCTGCGATCACATAATCCGCATTTTCACTCAAATACAAAACTTGATCTTCAACAAAGCCACTATATATGCCCGGCATTTCGGTACTTTGAATATTTTCAATTTTTAAACTGGGGTGCTTTTCTGCCAAGAGCTTTTGAACCTGTGCCGCATCTGCTAAAGCAAAAGTCGAAAGGGTGGTACTCAACGCCAACGCACATATTTTTTTCAACATAGACCGAACAACTTCAACATTTAATTGATTCAGCATTCTAAGCCTTAACACGTGAAAGTCTTGGGCTTTTTTCAGTTCATTACGCAATAGCTACATGCCGTTTCACGTGGAACATATTAAGCTGCATCAGGTGAATTAATTTCAACAGACACATGTACTATTTCTTCATGAATCGACAGCTCTTGACGCACTTCATCTGCGCTCAATGCCTGACTGGTTTCTAAAGCCACAATACATGAAAACTGACCTTTACCCACTTTCCACACATGTAAATCGGTCACATCGACGTCGACAGGCAATTGCATTAAAACTTCTCGAATCTCATCAACGACAGGGTGATCCATTTCCGCATCCAGTAATGTTTGTCCAGTTTCTTTCATCAAGCCAATGGCCCATTTGCCAACTAGAACTGCACCGACAATCCCCAATAGCGCATCTAAAAAACCCCAGCCCATCCATTTTCCGGCAAATAAAGCCACAATCGCCAACACCGAAGTCACCGCATCAGCAACCACATGCATGAAGGCTGCTTTCTGATTGAGGTCGTGATGATGATCATGCTGCTCCTCATGGCTATGCTCATGATGGTGATGGTGATGGTGATGGTGATGGTGATGGTCATCATGCAATAACCAAGCACAGATCAAGTTCACCACCAGACCTAAAATCGCAATAGGGATTGCTTCGTTATAATGAATTTGGACCGGGTTGAATAAGCGTTCCACCGAATGAAAAGCCATAAATGCAGCAACAACCATCAATAATATCGCGCTGCTATAGCCTGCCAAAATTTCAATTTTCCAAGTCCCAAAGCTAAAACGAGCGTCTTGGGCATAGTGGCGTGCCGCACGATAGGCAAAATAGGCCAAGCCTAATGCCAACATATGTGAACTCATATGCCAGCCATCTGCCAATAATGCCATCGAATTAAAAATCCATCCGCCAATGACTTCTAACAACATCATGACTGCCGTTAAAATAGTGGCAATTAAGATCCGTTTTTGTGCGAGTGGATTACCTTCATCAAATTGATGATGATGAATTCGGATGGATGGGGAAGTTTTCATTAGGTTCTATGCTTAAATATACTCCCCCATAGTATATTTATTTTCGGGAGAAAGTGTTGAGTCATTTACATCAGGACAAAAAGATTTTAAATCGGGTTAAACGTCTACAAGGTCAGGTCAATGCGGTTGAACTGGCTTTACAGCAACCCGAAGCAGGGTGTATCGAGGTTTTACAACAGGTTGCGGCCATCAAAGGTGCTGTAAATGGATTAATGAATGAACTCATCGAAGCACATTTACGCCATCATGTATTGCCTCAAGATGTTGAAATCAATGAAGTAGAACTGGAAGAATTTGTAAAACTGCTTAAACGCTATGGATAAAGTTACATCTGTGATTTGACCATGGAAAACAATCGGCATTAAACTGAGCCCATATTTCCTTCTTTCTCATGCAGCACAATATTGACCCTATTGACTGTACCTCTGCGACTTTAAAATGACCACATCTCCCTCTTGGCGACCGTTTATCATGGTGAGCCTTGCACTCTGTATGGGCACTATTGGTACAGCGCTAGCTAGTCCTCTGTATCCCATTTATCAGCAACTTTGGGGACTGCTGCCGAGTCATATCACCTATATCTTTGTTGCCTACATGTTTGGTTGCCTAGCGACCTTGCTGTTTTTAGGTCGTACCAGTAACAGTTTTGGTTTTTTAAGAACCCTGCAAATCGGTATGGCGTGCATCATCTTAGGTTTAAGCTTGTCGGTGTTTGCCAGTAATGCGCTGTGGTTATCTATCGGGCGCTTTATTATCGGGATTGCCTCGGGTTTAATCAGCACCTCAGCCATGCTGGGCTTGGTCTATACCATTCCTGAACAGCATAAAAATAATGCTCCACAGTTGAGTTCAATCATAACCGTGATTGGTTTTGGTCTTGGCCCATTTATTGGTGGAGTGATTGCTCAATTTTCGGAACAGCCTTTAGTCACCCCTTATATCCCTGTGATCTTTGGGGGTTTGGCGTGTCTAATAGGGTTATTTTTTATTCGCACACCGAATTTTGAGCCACAGCCTTTTTCAGTGGCACCACATTTGGAATTGCCTGAAAAGCGTGATCATTCACGATTTTATATCGCCGGACTGACTGCCTTTTGTGCCTTTGGCTCCTTCAGCTTATTTGCATCACTCGCACCCTCTTTCGTTAAAGATGCAATCCCATGGCATGGCCCTTTGGTCAGTGGTAGTGCCATTGCAAGTATCTTGCTGGTTTCCGCTGTCGTGCAATTTATGGCGAAATCGATTCCTTCTGCAAAATGTGTAAATACCGGCTTAATGGTATTAATACTGAGCTATGCGCTCCTTGCGCTATGTATGACCCAACACTGGAGTGCATTGTTTTTTATTAGCGATATTCTAGTCGGTGTAGGGCATGGCCTGGGGCTTTTAGGCGCATTTGGCTTAGTTCATCAAATGACCAACAATCAAAACCGTGCTGCGGTGATCTCGACCTATTTATTTATTGGATATCTAGGCACCATTATTCCAATTATTGCAGCCGGCTATTTATCTGATCATTTTGGTTTAATCACAGGGGTACTGGGCTTTTGTATTGGTGTCGGCTTGCTGTGTTTATATTTACTGTATCAAAATTTATCGATGAAGAAATTTACAGTATGAAACCCTTAGATACGATTAATTTTCTTCTCTATACATCCATGCCTGTTCAGGAGGAATTTCATCTATTTGATCCTGAATGTAAAAAATCAAATTTTTAGTTTTTGATATTGCGGTCATTTTTTTATAGTCAACCTGCATTTCAGGATCTTCTTCCCATTGTTTTAAAAAGGATTCTTTGGGGTTCTGTTCGGTTGTTTCATGAAAATAAACCACACCACCATCAGATGTTTGTGGATCATGGTTGCCATCTAAAGATAAAATTTTGACATGAATAAAATATGCTTTTAATTCAGAATTTGTATCTTTAGTAGCGTTAGCAAGATTAGGATCTATATCCATTTGATGCTGAGTTTGTATCTGTGTTGATGTTGCAACATCATCAACAGAAGTTAAAGCCGCTTCCTCCTGAGAACAAGCGGCAAGCATCCATGCAAAACAAATCATGATTTTTTTCATATTTTTAGCGCATTTATTTACCAATACAAAACGATCCGAAGATCTTGCCGAGTAAATCATCCGCACTAAAGTCACCCGTAATTTCACCTAAAGCATTTTGCGCCAACCGTAGAGACTCGGCTACCAACTCACCCGCATGATAAACTACCAACTGCTCACGTGCTTCTGCAAGATAGCGCTGAGTGCGCTTCATTGCATCTAAATGGCGTGTTCGAGCAATAAAGGTATCTTCTTCTGGTTGAAAGCCTGCATGCGCTGTAATCGCATCAATAAGCGCTTGAACGCCAGTTTCTTGTTTAGCCGAAACCCTAATATGTCGAAAACCGTTTAAATCGGTAATTTCCGCGGTAGATCCCGTCAAATCGCATTTGTTACCAATCAACATCAACCGCTTCGGTTCAATATGATCGGCAAAGTATGCTTGAGCCAATTGTAGTGGATCTTCGCCCTGACTTAAGTCATAGACCAAAAGTAACAAGTCAGCTTGCTCAATTTCTTTAATTGCGCGGCGAATCCCTTCTTTTTCGACGATATCACCGGTTTCACGTAAACCTGCAGTATCGGTCAAGGTAATCGGCAAACCATTGAGGCTGATTTTTTCATGTAAAACATCACGTGTCGTACCCGCAATATCCGTCACAATCGCACGTTCAACACCCGCTAAAGCATTGAGTAGAGAAGACTTACCTGCATTAGGTTTGCCGGCAATCACCACTTGTAGACCTTCACGCAGTAGCTGACCTTGACGGGCAGACTGCTGCACAGCATGGACCGAGCTTGCAACTTCATCTAATAAGCCCAAAATCTTACCATCTGCCAAAAAATCGATTTCTTCTTCAGGAAAATCAATCGCTGCTTCCACATGCAAACGCAAATGGATAAGTTTTTCTAGCACTGTATTGACCTTGCTCGAAAAAGCACCTTGTAATGAACGTACCGCAGAACGTGCCGCCGCTTGAGAGGTAGCATCAATCAGGTCGGCAATCGCCTCGGCTTGCACCAAGTCCATTTTGCCATTTTCAAAGGCACGCATCGAAAATTCGCCCGCTTTTGCAGCAATAGCACCCAATTCAAGTAACCGTGCCAATAATGCATTTTGAATAACCGGTCCGCCATGACCTTGAAGTTCAACAACATCCTCACCCGTAAACGAGTGCGGATTTGGAAAGCAAATCACCAAACCTTCATCCATGATTTCATTCGATGCATCATAAAACTTACGGAAACCAGCAAAACGTGCTTCTGGTAAGGATTGCTGCGTTAATGCTTCTGCAATGGCATAAGATTTGGGACCAGACAGGCGAATCACGCCGACACCACCACGACCCGGCGGTGTGGCAATTGCTGCGATGGTGGTTCGGTTTAACATAAAATTTACCTAAAAATTTTCAAACGACAGATAAAGAAAAATCCGCCT
This sequence comes from Acinetobacter sp. YH12231, assembly GCF_013417755.1. NCBI lineage: Bacteria > Pseudomonadati > Pseudomonadota > Gammaproteobacteria > Moraxellales > Moraxellaceae > Acinetobacter > Acinetobacter sp. YH12231. The sequence goes on along the minus strand of NZ_VPDJ01000023.1, from coordinate 26,257 downwards.
AAGATTACCATCTTAAGCGGATTTATTCAGCCCATCAGCAATGCTTAGTTTGCTGAGTCAGCTGCTTCACGTTTTAAACGTTCTTTTTCAACAGATTTGTTAATCAAACCTTGTTGAAGAATAGTAATACTGTTGTTACAGATCCAGTAAAGCACAAGGCCCGCAGGGAAGAACAACATAAATACCGTAAAGATCACTGGCATGATTTTGAAGACTTTCGCCTGCATTGGATCAGCCGGTTGTGGGTTCAAACTTTGCTGAATGAACATGGTCAAGCCCATTAATAGCGGCAAAATAAACCATGGATCCATCGCAGATAAATCTTGAATCCAACCTAACCATGGCGCATGACGTAGTTCAACAGACTCCATCAATACCCAGTACAAAGCAAGGAAGATCGGCATTTGGAGCAATAACGGCAAGCAACCTGATAGTGGGTTCACTTGTTCACGTTTATACAATGCCATCATTTCTTGCGAGAAGCGCATACGGTCTTCACCGAACTCTTCTTTCATGCGTTGCATTTCAGGTGCAATCACACGCATTTTCGCCATAGAGCGGTAGCTCTTCGACGACAATGGCCACAAGATCAGTTTCACCAGAATCGTCAATAGAATAATTGACCACCCCCAGTTACCCACTAAACCGTGGAAAAACTCAAGACCGACAAACAATAATTTCGCAATAGGCCATAACCAACCGTAGTCTACAGTTTGGTTTAAACCAACCGCCAATTCTTTTAATTCAGATTGGATTTTTGGACCTGAATAGAACGTTGCATCTACTTCTGCCACAGTTCCTGCAGGAACATTGATTGCAGGTGAAGTGAACTGAATAATGTTCATATCATCGGTAGATTTACGTGACTCAAGTTTCGCAGCATAAGGTTGACCATTGGCTTGCGTTAATTTGATCTGTCCAGGAATCCACGCACTCACGAAGTAATGCTGAACCATTGCAACCCAACCGCCAGTTGCTTCAACATTCAATTTTTCTTCATTGAAGTTAGCAAATTTAAGTTTGTTGTAATGTTCTTCAGGCGAACCCCATGCACCACCAAGGAATGTACCTAAAGTGAAAATACCTTGATCAGATTTACCTGGATCTTCAGAGTTGTCGCGTTTAAGCTGACCAAACATCTGACCTTGCCAGTTCTGAGCACTGCGGTTCACGATTTTATGATTCACGACAACAGGGTATTCACCTTCAGTGAAGTTAAAGGTTTTAATAACCTCTACACCATCTGCTGTTTTATAAACCATTGGTACTGACAAAACTTTTGCTGTTTGGCCATCTTTACCCTTCACAGCTTTTGCGTCATTCAACGTATATGAAGATTTTTCAATCTCATACGTCGGACGTCCTTTCGGATTGCTGTCCGGGCCATTGAGACCAATTAAGCCAGACTGAGCAACATAAGTCCGTTTTGCATCGCTTTCAAGCATTACAAACGGTTCGTCGCTGTCTTTATTTTTGTCATGATTGAGTAATTCAATACGAACAATATCGCCACCCTTTGGATTAATCCAAAGATGGTAAAGGTCAGTTTGTACTGAAATTAACTGTTGACTAACAGGTGCAGTGGCATCTGTTGTTTGTTGTGTAGCAGCATTATTTGCTTGCGGCACATCAGTAGCAGCCGTAGCTGTCTGGCCATTTGGTAAATCGGCAGATACTTCATGCGTTACCACCGCAGCATTTTGCTGAGGTTTTTGTTCCGCATTTCCATAATCTTTCTGCCAAGCCAAAATGAGCAAATATGCGACAACAAACATGGCCCCTAGAATTGCAATCCTGGCCCATTGTTGCATAGGTATTACCCCAAGTGGTTAGAGTGATTTTGGTTCAATAAACGTTCACGAAAGGGTACAGCAACGTGAAGCGTTTGAGAATCTATTTGCTGAAATGAAATAAAACGAATTGCTTTTGATGGAACAGGATCATAGCCTGAACCGCCCCAAGGATGACAACGGCAAATACGCTGAACAGCTAGACACACTCCACGTACAGCACCATGTTGATGGACTGCTTCCAAAGAATATTGAGAACATGTTGGAATATAACGACAGCGTGGTCCCAATAAAGGACTAATCGCAATCTGATAGAAACGAATGAGCCAATGCAGTAAACGAACCATTGGTCATCTCTACGCTTGTGGGGAGGTAGCTATTTTTTTATGCTTATTTGCAAGGCGCTGCAATTTTTGCCAAGCAAATTGTAATTGCTGATGTAACTCTGCATTCGGTACGGCCTCTATGCCCATTTTTGGCATAACGACAATATCTAATACATTAGACTGCTGTTGATGCAGGCGAAAACTTTCGCGTGCAAGTCGTTTTACTCGATTTCTTTCATGTGCGCGGCGCACTTTTTTCTTAGCAACAACAATACCCAAACGGCTATTCGGCTGTTCGGAGATTTTTGCTAGAAATAAGAAATGGGGTTGATGCACTTTAAAAAGCGCACCATCGAACACACTTTTATAATCGGCAGCACAGTGTATTCGCACATCTGTGCTAAAGCCGTAAAGTGTTGTCATAACACCCAAGTCTTGACAGTCTTAACTGAAATTAAACAGTTAAGCTGTGACGACCTTTTGCACGACGACGCGCTAATACTTGACGGCCAGCTTTAGTAGCCATGCGAGCACGGAAACCATGAACGCGTTTACGTTTCAACTCAGAAGGTTGGAAAGTACGTTTCATATCGAAACTCCAAAAATGATCTTTCAGTAAAGGTTCGCGATTTTAGTGCTCATTGCTTGAGCTGTCAATGAAAAACACGCTTTCTTTCAAAATCTAGGCTGTGATATATCAAGATAATATAAGGATTAGAAATCAGTCAGAAAGTTTTAAATTAAAATATTCACAAACTAAATCATTGTATATGTTAATTATTTAAGTTATCTTCAAGTTTACTCACAGATTTATCCACAATCCCAAATTTGTGAATTGGTTTTTATGAATTTAAATTTGAATTTAAACCAACCATCAAGTTATCCCCAGAATGGGTCAATCTTATAAATAAATTCAAATTTTAAAATTTAAATTTATTACTATTAGTGTTGATATTTTCTGTGGAAAACGCATTTTTAGATTTAAAAAACAAATAATTAAATTGTGGATAACGATGTTTTTATAATTTTGATAGTTTGTGGATAACTTTGTGCTACAATTTATCCACAGCTTGCGGATAAACTTATCCACACGTGATTTAAATTTAAATTTAAACTCAATTTGCGTTTTTTTGATCGATTTCGACTGATTTGTTCATGACAGATGTGGATAAGATGGTTAGAATGGCTGCCCGCTTAGGCGGGGTTGAATTATTTTTTTACGTACAATGGACTGAAATAGGGGTTTCACATGCTTTGGACAGACTGCTTAACTCGCTTGCGACAAGAGCTTTCAGGAAATGTCTATACAATGTGGATACGCCCACTAGTGGCAGAAGATGCAGGTGATACTTTAAAACTCTATGCACCGAATCCGTATTGGACACGCTATATTCAAGAGCACCATTTAGAACTGATCTCTATTTTAGCGGAACAGTTGTCTGAAGGTCGGGTACGTAAAGTCGAGATTTTGGTTGATTCACGGCCTGGTGCAATTTTATCTGCAGCTGAACAACCTGCAACAACCACCGCAGCATTAGAGTCAACGCCGCAAGTGTCTGCACCGAATCGTCCTAAAAAAGAAAAAGAAGAGACGTCTTCAAAAAATAACCGTAAGCGTCAGCTTAACCCATTATTTACCTTTTCCTTGTTTGTTGAAGGCCGTTCCAATCAGATGGCGGCAGAAACCTGTCGTAAAGTTTTGACGCAGCCCGGTGCTTCACAGCATAACCCGTTATTTTTATATGGACCGACTGGTTTAGGTAAAACCCATTTAATGCAAGCCGTAGGTAATGCATTATTACAAGCGAAGCCGAATGCACGTGTGATGTACATGACGGCTGAAAGTTTTGTACAAGACTTTGTGAGCTCGTTACAGCAAGGTAAGGTCGAAGAATTTAAGAAAAATTGTCGTTCGCTAGATTTGTTATTGGTGGATGATATTCATTTGTTGGCGGGTAAAGAGGCCAGCTTGGTTGAGTTTTTCTATACCTTCAACGCGTTATTAGATGAATCTAAGCAAATCATTTTAACTTCGGATCGTTATCCAAAAGAACTGACTGAGTTGGATCCACGTTTGGTTTCACGTTTTTCGTGGGGCTTATCGGTGGGTGTGGAACCACCAGATATCGAAACTCGTATTGAAATTTTACTGAAAAAAGCGGAAAGCAATGGCGTGGAACTTCCACGTAATTGTGCGCTGTTTATTGCTCAACAGGTGGTTGCCAATGTTCGTGAACTAGAAGGTGCGCTGAATAAAGTTGTAGCCATTTCTCGTTTTAAAGGTACCCCAATCGATCTAGATGTAGTGCGTGAATCGTTAAAAGATGTGTTGGCGATTCGTGCGCGCACCATTAGTACTGAAAATATTCAGCGTGTGGTGAGTGAATATTTCCGTATTCCACTGAAAGAATTGGTTGGTCCAAAACGTACACGCATTTATGCACGTCCACGTCAGTTGGCTATGGGGCTAGCACGTGAGCTGACAGGGGATAGTTTCCCTGAAATTGGTATGGCTTTTGGTAATCGTGACCACAGTACTGTGATGCATGCCTGTGAAAAAGTACAAAGCCTGCGTGAAGAAGATCCAATCTTCAATGAGGACTATAAAAACTTGCAACGTCTGCTGCAAAGTTAAGTCTTTTCGTTCAAATTCTGTTCTTGCAATGCGGTATATTCTGCCGCATAGTACACTGCTAAAAAATTAATTTATTTTGTCTGTCTTCAGTTTTTAGAGGAATGTATTGTGCGTTTAAAAATCGCGAAAGAAAGCTTACTGAATGTTCTATCACATGTCGTAGGAGCGGTTGAACGTCGCCATACCTTAAATATCTTATCCAATGTCAAAGTACAGGTAACAGAGCAAGCTTTGACCATTACCGGTTCAGATCTTGAAGTTGAACTGGTTGCAAGTACACCACTTACTGAAGGTGCATGTTTACAAGCAGGGGTGACAACTGTTCCTGCACGAAAATTGATGGATATCTGTAAATCATTACCGTCAGCGGCATTGATTGATTTGCAAATCACTGAAGATCAGCGCTGTATTTTAAAATCTGGAAACAGTCGTTTTGTATTGGGTACTTTGCCTGCAGAAGACTATCCATTATTAACCACTGAAAATACTCAAGGCACTCAAGTCGGTGTGACTCAACGTGAGTTAAAGCGTTTATTTGAAAAAACGTCTTTTGCTATGGCGGTTCAAGATGTGCGTTTCTATTTGACGGGTACTTTACTTGAAATTGATGAGAATCAATTGCGTGCAGTAACGACCGATGGTCACCGTTTGGCGATGTGTGAAACAGCGGCAAGCTCGAATGCGACACAAGCAATGCAAGCAATTGTTCCACGTAAAGCCGTAGGTGAATTGCAGCGTCTATTGAGTGTTGAAGACGAGCAATTATCGTTGTTAATTGGTCGTGAATTATTAAATGTAACGATTACCATTGCCAGTCGTGACAAAGAGCAGGGTGATATTACCGTGAGATTTACTACAAAATTGATCGATGGTAAATTCCCAGACTACCGCCGTGTGATTCCACGTGGTGGCGATAAAAACGTGCGCATTGCACATGATGTATTTAAACAATCACTACAACGTGTAGCGATTTTAAGTAATGAAAAATTGCGTGGCGTATTCTTGAAGTTTGATGCGGACACTTTACAACTTCGTGCCAATAACCCTGAGCAAGATGAAGCGATCGAAGATCTTGCGATTCAATATGCAGATGCACCGATGGAAATGTCGTTTAATGCACAGTACTTATTGGAAGTTCTGAATGTATTGGATGGTGATGATGTTGCAATGACCATGACAGAAGCGAACCAGTCGGTATTGGTACAAGATCCACAACAACAAGATCAAACCTATGTTGTGATGCCAATGCGTGTTTAATTCGGACTGACGTCTCAATTATTATGCATATCACGCGTTTACATGTAGAACGTGTTCGAAATTTAAAGACGGTTGCACTCTCTGGGTTGCAGCCGTTTAATGTCTTTTATGGGCAAAATGGTTCTGGCAAAACTTCTGTATTAGAAGCAGTACATTTGCTGGCAACCGGCCGTTCTTTTCGAACCCATATTCCGAAAAACTATATTCAAAATAATAGCCCTGACGCTGTTGTCTTTGCGCAGTCTGCAACAGACCGCATTGGTATGCAAAAAATGCAGTCGGGCGAGCAAGTGATTAAAGTCAATGGCGACCTTGTGGGGACACAAGGGCAGTTGGCTAAGATTTTACCACTACAACTCATCGACCCACAAAGTACCGATATTATTGATCATGGTGCGAAGCCACGACGTCAACTTTTAGATTGGTTGATGTTCCACGTGGAACCGGAGTTTTACCATGCATGGCAATATTATGCGCGGGCATTAAAACAGCGGAATAGTTTGCTGAAATCACGACGTCATTTGAGTTTGTCTGACTTAGAACCGTGGAACAAAATGCTCAGTGACTATGGTGAGATATTACATAGTCTACGCAGCAATGTGGTGGAACAGTGGACTCGATATTTTCAACAAGATCTTGAAGCATTATTGCCTGATTTAACAGTGACATTGGAATATAGTGCAGGCTTTCATGCTGAAACAGGACTGCTGAATGATCTGACCAATCAGCATTTTAAAGACTGCGAGCGTGGCTTTACTGAGTATGGTCCGCACCGTGCAGATTTAAGGTTAAAAACTGCTATGGGTGATGCAGATGTTGTGCTCTCTCGTGGGCAAAAAAAGTTATTGATCATGGCGTTAAAACTGTCACAGATTGCAATGCTACATGCTTGTAATAAGGAAACTGTGGTATTATTAGATGATCTGACAGCAGAATTAGATTTAACCGCACAACAGCGTTTAATTGAGCGTTTAAGCCATCTTGGTAGTCAAGTTTTTATTACCACTTTAGACCATGATTCAGTGCAAAAACACTTACATGATTTATCTATTTCTTATCAATTATTCAAAGTTGAAAATGGTACGGTGCAGGCTGTTGTGCAATGAAATACCACCTTTGGATAGACCTATTTTTCACTAGGGAGAAACCATGAGTTCAGAAGATCAAGCTGCTTCTCAAACAGAACAAACCATAGAAAAAGCTTATGATTCCTCTAGCATCAAAGTATTACGTGGTCTAGACGCTGTACGTAAGCGTCCGGGCATGTATATTGGTGATACTGACGATGGTACTGGCCTACACCACATGGTGTTTGAAGTTGTCGATAACTCAATTGATGAAGCGTTGGCAGGTCATTGTGACGAAATTCAAGTCACCATCCATGAAGATGAATCTGTAAGCGTATCGGATAACGGCCGTGGTATTCCTACCGACATTCACCCAGAAGAAGGTGTTTCTGCAGCAGAAGTGATTTTAACGATTCTGCATGCGGGCGGTAAATTTGACGATAACAGTTATAAGGTTTCAGGTGGTCTTCACGGTGTTGGCGTTTCAGTTGTAAACGCTTTATCAGAAAAGCTCCTATTAAATATTCGTCGTGCGGGTAAGAGCTATGAGCAGGAATATCGCCATGGCGATCCTGTCTATAAATTACGTGAAACTGGTGTGACTGAAACTTCAGGTACAACAGTCCGTTTTTGGCCAAGTTCTGAAACCTTCAGTCAAACGATTTTTAATGTCGATATTTTGGCGCGTCGTTTACGTGAATTATCTTTCCTGAATGCAGGTGTGCGAATTGTACTACGTGACGAACGTATCAATTTAGAACACGTTTATGACTATGAAGGTGGTTTGTCTGAGTTTGTAAAATATATTAACCAAGGCAAAACCCATCTGAATGATATCTTCCACTTTACTACTCAAGCGGATAATGGCATTGGTGTAGAAGTTGCATTGCAGTGGAATGATTCTTATCAGGAAAATGTTCGTTGCTTTACCAACAACATTCCACAAAAAGATGGTGGCACGCATTTAGCGGGTTTCCGTGCTGCATTAACTCGTGGCTTAAACAGCTACATGGAAAGCGAAAACTTACTCAAAAAAGAGAAAGTAGCAGTTTCTGGTGATGATGCACGTGAAGGTTTAACTGCGATTGTTTCGGTGAAAGTGCCTGATCCAAAATTCTCTTCGCAAACCAAAGAAAAATTGGTGTCGAGCGAAGTGAAAACTGCGGTTGAGCAAGCGATGAATAAATCATTTGCTGAATATCTTTTAGAGAACCCACAAGCCGCTAAATCGATTGCAGGCAAGATTATTGATGCAGCACGTGCGCGTGATGCAGCACGTAAAGCACGTGAAATGACTCGTCGTAAGAGTGCGCTTGATATTGCAGGCCTGCCAGGTAAATTGGCCGATTGTCAGGAAAAAGATCCTGCATTGTCTGAACTTTACTTAGTCGAAGGTGACTCTGCGGGCGGTTCTGCAAAACAGGGCCGTAACCGTAAGATGCAAGCGATTTTGCCGCTGAAAGGTAAAATCCTCAACGTGGAACGTGCACGTTTTGACAAGATGATTTCTTCTCAAGAAGTGGGAACATTGATTACCGCTTTAGGCTGTGGTATTGGCCGTGAGGAATATAACCCAGACAAACTGCGTTATCACAAAATCATCATCATGACCGATGCCGACGTCGATGGTTCGCACATTCGTACGCTACTGTTGACCTTCTTCTTCCGTCAAATGCCAGAACTTGTGGAACGTGGATATATTTATATTGCACAGCCACCGTTGTATAAGCTGAAAAAAGGCAAGCAAGAACAGTACATCAAAGATAATGATGCGCTTGAGACTTACCTGATTTCAAATGCAATTGATGAGCTTGAATTACACATCAGTGCAGAAGCACCAGCCATTCGTGGTGAGGCTTTAGCGGGTGTGATTGCGGATTATCAAACCTCTCAAAAGAGCTTGCATCGTCTGACTGTACGTTATCCTGCAAGTGTGTTGGATGGTTTATTGGCAGTAGAAGGCTTTAAGTTAGATCAAGCAAATAACCAAGACTATGTACAGACTTGGGGTGAGCAACTACGTGCCAATATTGAGAAAACTCAACCTAGCCTACGTCCTGAATTAAGCTTAGAAACTTTTGAGCATGAAGATACTGAAGGCAATAAGTCAGCGACCTATTTCCCGCGTATTACCATCTATGTTCATAATTTACCGCACCAATACTTGTTAGATTCAGGTCTATTGGGTTCAGGTGAATATGCGCGTTTACTCAAAAATTCGAAGAGTTGGTTCACCTTATTGGAAGAAGGTGCTTACCTACAAAAAGGCGAGCGCAAAATTCCAGTGAGCAGCTTCCATCAGGTTTGGCAAAACATCTTACAAGACTCACGCCGTGGCATGATGATTCAGCGCTATAAAGGTTTGGGTGAGATGAATGCTGAACAGCTTTGGGAAACTACAATGGATCCTGAGAACCGTAACATGCTGCAAGTAACGGTACAGGATGCGATTGAAGCTGATCGTATGTTCTCTTGCTTGATGGGTGATGATGTGGAACCACGTCGTGCTTTCATTGAAGAAAATGCGTTAAATGCGGATATTGATGCCTAAATTCTGATTACAGAATCATTCAAAAAAGCACTCTTCGGAGTGCTTTTTTTTGTGCTATCTTAAATAAAATTGAATATTAAATCGCCAATTTGTGTTTTATTAAATTGACTTATTCTGATGCTAAGCTCAAATCAATTTGAACTTAGCAGCTAAAAATAAGAGGTCTATATATGATGGACAATCAACTTGAACACATTCGTGACATTTGGGTAAATGCATTTTTTACCGGAAATTATACTGTTTTAGCCGAATACGAAGATGAGCACTTTAAGGTGGTTTATGAGCAAGACGGGCGTGTCGAAAGTAATTATGTCCGCTATGAACGTATTGCACATGCAGTGAAAAATGGGGTTTGGAAACCACAAAAACCAGACGTAGAATTTGAAGATTATGAGTTTAATCGTGACCAAACTGAGTGCAAAATTTTAATTGGTTTAGCTGAAACACAGCAGCAAATACAGGAAATCTGGCATTTTGATCAGACCTGGAAAATACAAGAATTACGTTTTTTAAAGGCAAAAACCCATCCTTCTGCCTTATCTTAAACAATAAAAAGTTTAAATTGATGTCGTGAGTGGAGATAAAATGCATCCATCTTGCAAATGTGGATAAGTTTTGTGAATTTTCACATTTAATAGTGTTCAACATCAAAGTCATTTATAATTGTGGATAACATCATTTAAAAATATTTATCCACAAAAAGGTGGTTCGATATTTTGAATTTAAAAAATAAAAATGAATTTAAAACTAAGATTTGAATTTAAAAATGGCTTTTGTGGATAACTGCGGCAATGAGTTTGATGTGAAGTATATTTTTTGAATTCATTTACAAAATTAGGGTAATAGCGATCGCTGAATTTTTAGATTCTTTCCGAATAGAAATGCCTAACGATGCAATAACCAGTTGGATATGAACATTCGATTTTTTAAATATTTTTTAGATTTATAGTGTGATTATTATTGTGAAGTATAAATAAAAAATCGCCGTGGAACATTTAAACTTCACGGCGATTGATTTTTTGAGCTTAAGTTAGGTTTTCTTAATAATGCAAATCTAGGGTTTTGCTTTTTAAATTAAGCTTCAAAACTACTTTCCATTTCTTCTAATTCCATCATTAATTCAAGCATTTGCTCTTCGACAGATTCAAGTTTGGCTTTTAATTCTGTTTGCTCATTCATTAGTTTGAGTAAGTCATCTTTACGACTGGCTTCATATAAAGCACTGTCTGCCAATAATTCCTCGATTTCGTTTAAGCGTGGCTGAATTTTGCTGATTTGCGCTTCATTTTTTTCAATGTTTTTACGAATCGGGCGGGTCAATTCACGCTGACGTGCAGCTTCTTTACGTTGCGCTTCTTTATCGACTTTAGAAATCGTCTGTTTAGTTTCAACTTGAGATTTGATGGGAGTCGGGGCTTGTTGGCTATTTTTCATCATGTCAATCCGTGCTTGACGCAGCCAATCGGCATAAGCCACAAGGTCGCCATCAAATTCACGACATTTTCCATGATGTACCAACAATAATTCGTCACAAACACTAGCAATCAATTGACGTTCATGCGAAACCAAAACCACAGCGCCTTCAAAGTCTTGTAATGCCATAGTCAGGGCATGACGCATATCAAGGTCTAAATGGTTGGTCGGTTCATCTAGAATTAAAACATTGGGGCGCTGCCAAACAATCAAAGCCAAAGCCAATCGTGCTCGTTCACCGCCTGAAAAGCCTTCACTTGGCGTATCCATGCGTTCGCCACTAAAACCAAAGCTACCTAAGAATGAACGTAATGCCGCTTCACTGATTTTTTTGTCAGCAATTCGAGATAATTGCAACATAGGGCTGGCATTGCCATCTAAAGCATCCATTTGATGCTGCGCAAAATAGCCAATATTCAACAGTTCCGAGGCTTTGCGTGTCCCTTGTAATAAGGGAAGGTCTCCAACCAAGGATTTAATTAAGGTTGATTTACCCGCACCATTCATTCCCAGTAAACCAATGCGACTGTTTGGGGTAATCTGTAAATTTACATTGGTGGCAATCAGTTTGTCACCATAGCCAATATCGACATGTTCCATTTGTAACAGTGGTGAGCTCATTTTGGTTGGCTCACGGAAACTAAAGGTAAATGGCGTATCGACATGTGCGGCAGAAAGTTCTTGCATGCGTTCTAATTGCTTAATACGGCTTTGCGCCTGCTTAGCTTTAGTCGCTTTGGCTTTAAAACGGTCAATAAATTTTTGGAGATGCGCACGGGTTTCGAGTTGTTTTTCATAGGCTTGTTGCTGTTGTGCCAAGCGCTCAGAACGGGTGCGTTCAAAGGTCGAATAGTTGCCGGTGTAAAGCGTCAGCTCTTGATTTTCGATATGTAAAATATGATCAGTCACCGCATCTAAGAAATCACGGTCATGTGAAATCAAGATCAGTGTGCCTTCATAAGCTTTTAACCAATCTTCTAACCACAAAATCGCATCTAAGTCTAAGTGGTTGGTTGGTTCATCGAGTAATAATAGGTCAGAACGGCTCATCAGGGTACGCGCAAGGTTTAAACGCATACGCCAACCACCAGAAAAGCTTGAAACATTGAGTTGGGACTGATGTTCAAAGAAACCCAGGCCGGCCATCAGTTGTGAGGCTTTTGATGGAGCTGTATAGCCATGGATTTCATCAAATCGGCCATATAAGTGTGCCAGCGCTTCATTGTCTAATTGTTCTGGATGTTCAAGTTTATGTTGTATTTCCCAATATTCTTCATCGCCTGAAAGAACGAAATCAATCGCTTTCATATCGAGCGCTTTGATTTCTTGCGCCATATGCGCGACGGTCCATACCGCAGGACGAGTTAATGAACCACCATCAGATTCCATTCCACCTAAAAGTGCAGAAAAAAGAGTCGATTTACCTGCACCATTTACACCGGTTAAGCCGATTTTCCAGCCTGGATGCAATTGCATAGATGCTTTTTGAAATAAAACACGCCCACCGCGACGAATGGAAAGTTGGTCTAACTGAATCATGGAACTAACTAAACAAGAAGAATGTGAGGCTATTCTAATGGATGGCTTTGCAAAAGAAAAAACAAAGCATCGCAACCATCTGAAAAAATGTGACAGATTCCACGTATTTAGGTATATTGAATGGGCTTTAGTATTAAAAAAATATTTCAAGTTGTTGTTTTAAATGGATTAATAAAACATATTGGGAATATAAGAAATGAGAAAAGGAATTTTAATTTTATCGCTTCTTTCAGGTGTGATGTCTGCACAAAGCTATGCCAATCAGAAGGTCTGTGTGTTCGATTTACTTGGAAAAGCAGGGGAATCTTATAAGCTAATGGAAGAGTGGTCTCTAGCCAGTAAGGCATGGGAGCACAAGTTCAACTGATTTCATATCAAGATGAATCCAAAGTCGATAAAGATTTTAAAGAAGGGAAATGTGACGCATTTTATATGACCTCGATGCGGGCACGTGCGTATAACAAATTTGCTGGTTCGATTGATGCCATTGGCGGTGTACCGAACAATACCATCGCACAAAAAGCCATTACCTATGTCTTAGATAAGCGGAACAGTAAGCGACTGATTACCAATTCAGGTAAAGATAGTTATGAAGTGGCAGGGATTGGGCAAATTGGTTCAGCCTATATTTTTGTCCGTGATCGCAATATCAATAATTTAGAAAAAGCTGAAGGTAAAAAATTTGCCATTTTGCATTATGACTATGCACAAAAAGTGATGGTCGACCGTGTCGGTGCTGTGCCAGTCATGTCTGAAATTTCCAATTTTATTCGCAAGTTTAATCAGGCTGAAGTTGAAATTGTGGCTGCGCCGGCTTATGCCTTCAAGCCACTCGAAATTTCAAAAGGCTTAGGTACTACTGGGGCGATGGTGAATTTTCCTGTGGTGAATGTAACGGCAGACTTGATTATTCGTAATAATAAATTCCCAGAAGGTTTTGCAGAGCCTTCTCGGTAATGGTTCGTTAAGCAATTACCAAAAAGTTTTGCCATGGTAAAACGCATGGAAGCTGAAATTCCTGCCAAATATAAGATGAATCTCAGCAAAGATGATCAGTTGAAATATCAGAAAATATTGCGTGAAGGACGGATGGATTTAACCAAACAAGGGATCTATGACTCCACTATGATGACGGTACTAAAAAAAGCCCGTTGTACGATTGAGCGAACCAATTTTGAGTGTTCAGTGGCGGGTGAATAAGCTTTTTTCTGTATTTCTTTGTAAATTTTGATGCAATCGCTGTAAATGTAAAAAGCCTTTTTTGCAAATATAAGATGATGATTATATTTATAATTTCACTTTGAATAAAAAGTGATATGCATCACAGAAAAACAGAATATGCCAAAATGACATAAATAAATGGAGTAAATGCTCTATTTTTTTTAAATTAACTTGCTTAATATCGGCGTTGTGTAAGGACACCTCTGAACCATAAAAAGATTTGAAAGGAAAATAGAATGAAAAAAACGCTCCTATCATTGGCTACATTTGCTGCAATTGGCTTTGCTGGTTCAGCTCAGGCAGCAAAAGTAGATATCTGTGTATTTGACTTACTGGGTAAGTCAGGCGAGTCATATCAAATGGCTCAGGAATGGGCGCTTGCAGCAAAAGGCTGGGGTGCTGAAATTAACTTAATTCCGCGTCAAGACGAAGCAGTAGCTGATAATGACTTTAAAGCGGGTAAATGTGATGGTGTATTTATGACGGCGATGCGTGCCCGTCAGTACAATAAATTTGCAGGTTCGATTGATGCGCTTGGTGGCGCACCGAGCAATGCAATTGCGCAACGTGCGATTACCTTTGCATTAGACCAACGTAATGCTGCAAAAATGGTCAGCAACCTAGGTGGTAAGAAATACGAAGTGGCGGGTATTGCTCCACTGGGTTCAGCATTCATCTTTGTCAAAGACAAAAAAATTGACTCAATTGAAAAAGCAGCAGGTAAAAAGTTTGCAGTATTAGGCTATGACGAAGCACAAAAAATTATGGTGCAAGGTGTCGGCGCTCAAGCTGTGGTTTCAGATGTATCTAACTTTGTGGCGAAGTTTAATAATGGTCAGGTCGATATGGTGGGTGCGCCTGCGTATGCCTACAAACCATTAGAGATTTATAAGGGTTTAGGTACCAATGGTGCGATGTTTAACTTCCCAGTTTTACAAGTGACCGCGGACTTTATTATTCGTCCTGATCAGTTCCCAGCAGGCTTTGGTCAAAAATCTCGTGATTGGTTTGTGAAACATTTACCGAAGAGTATTGCGATGATTAACCGTTTAGAGGCGGGTATTCCTGCGAAATATAAACTTAACTTAAGTGCAGAAGATAAAACCAAATATCAAAAATTATTGCGTGAAGGTCGTATGGATATGACGAAACGTGGCATTTATGATGCGGGCATGATGTCAGTATTGAAAAAGGCACGTTGTTCTGTCGATAAAGCCAATTTTGAATGTTCACTTAGCGGCGAATAAACTGATATTTAAAGAAAAAAGCCTGGATTTATCCGGGCTTTTTTTCGCAAATGCATAGGTCATTTTCGCCATTGAGTCAGCAAAATATTCAGGTAATCTAAATTGAAATCGAGGGCTGTGAGTATATTTAATCATACTCCGCATGACCCAAAAATCAAAAAATGGTTAAAACAAAAACAGTAAAAAACAAGGAAAGTCAGTATGAAACAATGGACAAAGGCATTGAGTATTGCTGCTGCGTTAATGGCGGTGAATGGCGTAGCTCAAGCAAAGCAAGTGGTGTGTGTATTTGATTTGGTTGGTAAAAATGGTGATGTTTTTACCCTGATGAGAGATTACCAATTGGCGGCAAAAAACTGGGGCGCAGACATTGAGCTCCGCGTCAGTCAAAATGAAGCGGTGATTGCGGAAGATTTTAAAGCCGGTAAATGTGATGGGATCAGTGTCACAGGTATGCGTGGTCGTCAATTTAATAATTTTACCGGTTCTTTAGATGCGATTGGTGCAATTCCAGATTTGAAACTTGCGGTTAAAGTGATGCAAGGCCTTGCGAGTCCAACGTTTGCAAAGAGCATGGTCAATAGTAAATATGAAGTGGTAGGTGTGATTCCTGTAGGTGATGCCTACCTGTTGGTGAATGACCGTAGTATCAATACTGTCGCTAAAGCAGCAGGTAAAAAAATTGCGGTGCTTGATTATGATGAAGCGCAGAAAATTATGGTGCAACAGGTGGGGGCTCAAGCGGTCAGTGCTGACGTGACCAATTTTGGCTCTAAATTTAACAATGGTCAGGTGGATATTATTGGTGCACCTGCAGCGGTGTTTAAACCCTTGGAGTTACATAAAGGTTTAGGTAGTAAAGGTGCAATTGTTAATTATCCAATTTTACAAGTGACGGGAAATATTATTATTCGCCCAGATAAATTCCCAGCGGGGTATGGGCAAAAATCACGTGATTGGGTCAAAACACAATTACCTCGTGCATTCACGATATTAGGCAAAATGAAGTCAGAAATTCCAGCCAAATATTGGATGGATGTTCCAACAGCAGACAAAGCTGGTTATCAAAAAATGATGCGTGAAGCGCGTATCGATTTGACTAAACGTGGTATCTACGACAAGCGAATGATGAAACTATTATGGCAATTCCGCTGTAAACAAGACCCTAAAAACTTCGAATGCGCATTACAGGAAGAAAACTATAAATAAGTTTTAAATGAATCTTGAGAAAAATACTCTGATTTAACTTTAAACTGTGAAGACTGACCATATATTGAGTATGTTATACTTGAAATATGGTCTTTTCTTTTTAAAGACACCCCAATGACTCAGAGGAATCCATCATGAATGCTCAAGCACTTGTGCTGACTGACAATGCTGCCAATAAAGTACGCCAATTGCGTGAGAGTGAAGGTAATCAAGACCTTATGTTACGTGTATATGTGACTGGTGGTGGTTGTTCAGGTTTCTCATATGGGTTTAATTTTGCTGAAAGCCAAAACGAAGATGATGCTGAATTTATCAATGGTGATGTGAAGATGTTGGTTGATTCACTGAGCTATCAATATTTAGTTGGTTCAACAGTCGACTATATTGAAGGTTTAGAGGGTTCTCGATTTGTGGTTCAAAACCCGAATGCGACAACCACGTGTGGATGTGGATCTTCATTCTCGATCTAATCGCGATGATGAATTGAGCCATAAAAAAGCCCTCATTTAGAGGGCTTTTTTAATGTTTAAAATCGATATTAGGCTTCAAATTTTAGTGCTTCTAATAGATCTAAAATTACGGTAGTCACGTCTTGAGTCAATTGATAATTATTAAAAATTTCATATGCCGTAATGGTGACATCGGTATCACTCGGAAGCAGGCGTTGTTCTTCTTCGATGAGGTCACGGATCGGCAATAGGGTTTGTTTGACCTGTAAATGCAAGACATCTTTAAACTCAAGATTTTCGTCTTCGAGCTCAATTAATTGCTCATTAAAAAAGGGTAAAAGTACCGCATGGAGATAAGGTTGAATGTCTGTAATATCAAAAATCTCAATATCACGGGTTTGTTCAATCGTGCTGATGTGGTCATTCACTTCAATTAAGATATGGTAGTAACTCACATTGCTCTCCACGTAAGATGTCATTGATATAAGGGAATTATTGCAAATCAACAATAACATGAAATGCTAATTATTGTTGGTGAATCCTATAATATCCTTATAGATTGTATGGTTTTTTTTGCTCAGGGTGTTCTAACGATAATATAGTAAGCCTTGGTCTGCTGGCATCAGTTTAAAGTTTTCTAATTGTTGCGCGCCTAAGATTGGGTACATTAATGCAGCAGGGTCATTATGGTGAGATAAGCCGAGAGCATGTCCGAGTTCGTGGGCAAGGGTAAGGCGTAAATCATCTTCGGCATCAAATTGATAAATCTGAATCTGATCGCCCATAAAGACACCTTTATGAAACTCTCGAGCAGGAAAGCGCTGACTGGCTTGTATCACGCCTGCATTATATTGATCGATTTGCTGGTTATAGCTTAAGACTTGTTGGTTAAATTGATCATTTTGCTGATTAAATCGATCTATTTCTTGGTCTAATTGCATCGCTTGTGCTTTAACTTGCTCAAGTTCTCTTTCAACGCGTTGCATATTGGGGCCTTGTGCATGCTCTATTCGGCTCCAATTCATACGTTCTTGCGACAGCTGTGCGATTTCCGCACGAATCATGGCTTGTTTTGATCGGAGCTGTTGCTCATTCATCTCCAGACCTTTTCTCGAATTTGCTAAGTTCTCGGCATATAAATCATTACGGGCTTTATCTGCGGCTAAGGTCTTTTGGACTTGCTTATAGGCATTGTATTGTTCTTGGCGATCATCATAAATTAGATGGATCGCCAGTTGTGCATTTGGGTCATAGATAAATAACGGTTTGAGTGTCCCTTTATGCCATATCTCTGCGGCTTCTTGGCTAAGTTGAATGACTTGTTGCTGGCTTAATCCAAAACGCGGATCGACATCAGCAACCCGATAACGCAAACGGGTATCGAGAGGGTGTAAAATTCGATCTGAAATTGAATTAAATTTCAGTTGAGGATGCTGCTTGGTTTGAAAGATCCAGCAAGTACTCAAAACGATGACAACAATAATTAAAATCAAACGCATAGCGTCGCAAAACTTGATTATTTTGCATTAATTTAACTGAAATTTAGTGCTATGCAAATCTAAGTTTAGATTGATAGTGAGTCGAGAAGAATGTGGCTGTTTGAACGTTTGCGTGTTATTTGAATATTGCCTGATGCAGATAAAATCATCCACAAAAAAAACCGCGCTTTCGCGCGGTCTTTTTGAGCTTTGAAAGACTCAGTTAAAGCGACAAATTATTTTTTGTCATCTTTCACTTCAGTGAACTCAGCATCTACAACGCCGTCATCTGCTTTTTGAGCTTGACCTTCAGCGCCTTGGAAAGCGTTAGGATCAAAACCTTCAGCACCGCCTTGACCTTGTGCAGCTTCATAAGCACGTTGAGTGATCGGCATAATGATGTTTTGAAGTGCTTCAGTTTTCGCTTTGATTGCATCTACATCGTTTTCTTTAGTCGCTGCTTCGAGCTCAGCTACAGCAGCATCGATTGCAGATTTCTCATCAGCAGTTACCTGTTCGCCAAGATCTTTTACTGCTTTTTGAGCAGAAGAAACAAGTGCATCAGCTTCGTTACGTGCTTTTGCTAATTCTTCAAATTTACGATCTTCTTCAGCATTCGCTTCAGCATCTTTGATCATCGCTTCAATTTCAGCATCGCTCAAACCAGAGTTAGCTTTAATTTGAATTGATTGCTCTTTACCTGTGCTCTTATCTTTTGCAGATACTTTCAAGATACCATCAGCGTTGATGTCAAATGATACTTCAATTTGTGGTACACCACGTGGAGCAGGTGGAATATCGCCCAATTGGAAGTTACCCAACAATTTGTTTTGTTGAGCCATTTTACGTTCACCTTGGTAAACTGAAATGTCTACAGCTGGTTGGTTGTCTGCAGCAGTTGAGAACACTTGAGATTTCTTCGCAGGAATCGTCGTGTTTTTCTCAATGATCGCTGTTAACACGCCACCCATTGTTTCAATACCAAGTGTAAGCGGAGTTACGTCAAGAAGAAGTACGTCAGTTTTATCACCTGAAAGTACTGCACCTTGAATCGCAGCACCCATCGCTACAGCTTCATCTGGGTTCACGTCTTTACGTGGCTCACGGCCGAAGAACTCTTGTACTTTTTGTTGTACAAGTGGCATACGAGACTGACCACCCACCAAGATTACGTCAGAGATGTCAGAGGTTGAAAGACCTGCATCTTTAAGTGCAATCTTACATGGTTCAATTGTACGAGCAACCAATTCAGCAACTAAACCTTCAAGTTTAGAGCGAGTCACGTTGATCACTAAGTGTTTAGGACCAGTCGCATCTGCTGTGATGTATGGAAGGTTGATTTCTGTTGCATTCGAAGAAGAAAGCTCGATTTTTGCTTTTTCAGCAGCTTCTTTTAAACGTTGAAGTGCAAGCGGATCTTGTTTCAAGTTTACGCTTTGTTCTTTCTTGAACTCTTCAACCAAGTATTCAATTAATGCATTATCGAAGTCTTCACCACCAAGGAATGTATCACCGTTTGTAGACAATACTTCGATTTGTTGGTCGCCATCAAGGTCAGCGATTTCAATGATTGATACGTCGAAAGTACCACCACCTAAGTCGTAAACCGCAACTTTACGGTCGCCTTCTTTTTTGTCCATACCGAACGCAAGTGCAGCAGCCGTTGGTTCGTTGATGATACGTTTAACATCTAAACCAGCAATTTTACCTGCATCTTTAGTCGCTTGACGTTGAGCATCGTTAAAGTACGCAGGAACAGTAATTACCGCTTCAGTTACTGTTTCACCAAGGTAGTCTTCAGCTGTTTTTTTCATCTTTTTCAAGATTTCAGCAGAGATTTGTTGTGGTGCAAGTTTCTTGTCGTTTACATCAACCCAAGCATCGCCATTGTCAGCTTTGATGATTTTGTAAGGTACAAGGCCGATATCTTTTTGCACAGCTTGGTCTTGGTACTTACGACCGATCAAACGTTTGATTGCAAATAATGTGTTTTTAGGGTTAGTCACTGCTTGACGCTTAGCAGATTGACCGACAAGGATCTCGCCGTCTTTATACGCAATAATAGATGGGGTTGTACGAGCGCCTTCAGCGTTGTCGATTACTTTTACTTTGTCGCCTTCAAGTACTGCTACGCAAGAGTTTGTAGTACCTAAGTCAATACCAATGATTTTCGCCATTTGGATGTTTCCTCTAAAATTCTTTTATTCCCAAACTCTTCCCTTTCTCAAAGGGAAATAAAAAGGGATTTACTTGTTATCCGATATGAGAGTCAATCAAAAATTTTCAAGTAATATTGGTTAAAATTTTTAATTCGTCTCAGAAAATTTGGGTTTATGCACCAACCATAACCATAGCTGGACGTAATAGACGACCGTTTAAGCTATAGCCTTTTTGCAATACTGTCCCGATTTCATTCGATTTGGCATTTGGATCGATGCCCACAGCTTGGTGAAGATCTGCATTGAAACCATTTGCAGTATCCACAGCAACCACACCAAATTTTTCTAAAGTGCTGAGCAATGATTTCAGTGTAAGTTCTACACCTTCAGATAAACCTGATTTTTCATCACCTGCCGCAGCAATCGCGCGTTCAAGGTTATCAACTGACTCAAGCAATTGTTTTGCAAATTTTTCCAGCACAGTATCTTTATGCTTTTCAGATTCGCGTTGAATACGCTCTACACTTTTTTGCGCTTCATATACGGCATTTGCAGTACGTGCTTTTTCAAGTTTTAAGCTTTCTTCTAAATTGGTGATTTGTGCTTGTAAATCTTCAACTGAAACTTCAGCTTGCTCGTTTTCAGCTTGAGTTTGCTGTTCTGCTTGCTCTTGTTGAAGATCTTGAGCGTCTTGGTTTTGCTCAGTCGCCATTGATTTACTCCGTTTAAATGGGTTCTTAAACATGTTCAGTCCTTATAGCTGTGCGTTCAAACGACATCGATGCGTAACTGCCATGCGTTTTGAATTCATGATTAATAGAAGAAATCGGGGCGGGGGATAAAAATTCAAGCGAAGTCAGCGATTAAATGCAGTTTTTTATTCAAAAAAACGGTTTTTCAGCCAAATATCGACTGCAAAATTATATTCTGTAAAAATATAAATTATTGATTTGAATGTATAATCATGTTTTGATCGGATTTATAGATTTTCATCATAAATTTTAACGGTTTCTCTTTGTGCCTGAAAATTTGCATAATTTATCTATCGGAAGTGACCATATCCACTGGAGAGAGGGATATGGTGACTACCTCTAGATTTTAGAAACACTTTTCCATGCTGATTTCCCAAGAATCAGCATTTTTTTTTGCCTCAAAAAATAGTGGTTAATATTTATACATAAAAACTCTTAGTATCAGTTTTATTAAATATTTCACAAAAAATGATCAGCACAGTATTCTTTGTTTCAGATTCTATCGCTGTAGTTTCTTAATTTATTTCAAATGTGTTTTTCATGGCCTGCTTCTCTCATAAGCAGGCTTTTTTTTGCATGAAATTTATAAAAACAGCCACTTAAGTAACTGAGTTGCAAGTTTTGTTGAACTTTGTTGTATTCAAAAGCTGTGATCACGCTTTATTCAAAAATCATTTATATTTATTTTTTTAATAAAAAACAAAGCACTTGAGTTAAAAAAATGATGTAAAGCCTCAATATAAAAGAAAACTGCCTGATTAATAAAACATTTCATAAGCTGTACCGTGCCTCGTACAAAGTACAACTCAGAAGGTGGGAACTTCACAGAATTATTTTCCATTATGACTCGGGCAAAGTTGAGCTTTGCTTTTAATGATTCAATGAAGGAAATAATGAAGATGAAAAAAATTGGTTTATTCGCTGTCGCAGTTTTAGGTTTTGGTTTAGCTGCGGTGGGTTGTACTTCTCAAGAAACTGTAGAATCTCCGGAAACCGCACAAGTAACGTCTGCAACTGAAGCATCTGTAACAACAGAGCAATCGGGTGCTGTGGTTCAAGCAGATCCATCAGCTCAAGGTGCTGAAGTTCAATCTGCGCCTGCACCGCAACCTACAGTTCAGCAATAAGATTGTTTAATGCTCTCTGACCTGTAACAACAGGCAGTCAAGAATAGACAGAAGATAGGATGCCTCTTCTGTCTATTTTTTTTCTATTGCTTTTTTTTACCTTTTCTATTTTTAGTGAACGAAAAAAAAGCCCATCATGTAGATGAGCTTTTTACTTTTAACCGATCTGCAAAAACAACAATTAACGGCGATTTTCCCACGCGCGACGACGTTCTTCAGCCGCTTTACGTTGTTGATCTGATGCCTTTCTTAAATCTTGAAAATTTTTTTTGCGCTCTTGCTCAATTTGTTTTCTACGATCTTGACTGGCTTTACGGCGCTGTTCTTCTAAGCGCTGACGCTCTTTGCTGACTTTTTGACGATCTTGTTCAGCACGTTTACGACGTTCAGCTTCAGAGTATTTACGCTGTTGTTCTAGACGTTGACGTTCGAGTTTGTTTTTACGACGATCCCACTCTTGTTGATTTTTACGATTCTGTTCCCAGTTACGCTGGTCAAGTTGCTGCTTTCTACGTTCGAGCTCTAAACGATTACGTTGTTGTTGCTGACGTTCCCATGTACGGCGGTCTTGTTCATAACGACTGTCGTAACGGCGATCATAACGATTATCATAGCGTCGATCATTATGATCATAACGGCGGTCATAACGTTGATCATAACGTCCATCGTAGTAACCATCTTCAGGGAATGCTACGCAGCCTACAGCCAAAAAAGCAGTCGCAAAAGACAGAAGGATGATCTTTTTAGCCATGGTGAGTATCCTTTATCGAGAATGGGTTAGCATAATCAACCCATAAAACTTGGGTAAATTGTCAATGACAACTCTATAAAAGAAGATTAGCTTAACTAGGTCTGTACTATGTATGTCGATGTTGAGACTTATATGTGAATATGGTCACATTTGACCTAGATCATGTAGAAAGTATGAAGAGCATAATTCGAAGGATAGAGCATGTTTGCATTGAATGAATCACTTAAAAATATGAAAGATAAAGGCCAAGGTACGGCTGCTCGGTTACTTGATCGTCTTCCTAACTTTGCCAAAGAAAGCCTCGCAAAACGTCTCGATTATCCGTTTATTTTTCCAGAATTAGATCCGCTGGTGAAATGCATGATGGCGGCTCAACTCAAGCAAGGTAAGTCAGGCTTTGTGACCGAAGACTATGTGAAGTCTCGTAAATTATTTGATTTACAGATGGAGTCGATCAAGACCAAGCCGACCTTTGTGAAACAAGTGCAAGATATACGTCTACCTTTACAAAGTGCAACGCTGTTTGCGCGTCATTATCATCCTGCTCCAAATAAAAAATTACCGATGATCGTGTTCTATCACGGTGGTGGTTTTGTGGTGGGTGGTCTAGACACGCATGATGAAGTTTGTCGTTTATTGGCCGTGCATGCCAAAGCACAAGTTTTAAGTATTGATTATCCTTTAACACCAGAAGCCAGCCCAGCTCAATTAATGCAAAGTTGTCAAGATGCATTGGCTTGGACTTATCAAAATAGTCGTCAGTTTAAAATTCTAAAACATCGAATTGCGGTGGCAGGGGATAGTGCAGGCGGCAATATTGCTACTGCGGTTGCACAGCGCAGTGCTCAAAAAGTTTTTGCCCCGCAAGCTCAACTATTAATTTACCCAGTAGTGGATTTCAAGAGTCGCCACCCATCTTTCTATGCTTATAAAGATGGTCTAGTTCTGACTGAAAAAGATATTGATGTCGTAACGGCTTTATATGCAGAACAACATGCAGTGGCCTTAGATGATCCATTAATTTCACCAACCTATGGAAAATTGGCAGGTATCGCACCCGCGTATATCGTGACAGCAGGGCATGACGTTTTACATGACGAAGGTGAAATTTATTCGCATAAACTCCGTCAGCAAGGGGTGAAAGTGTTTTATCAAGAATATACCGATCAAACCCATGGTTTTATCAATTTAACCCCGGTTTCGCACCGAGCTAAAAAATACGTGATTGAGATCAGTACGAAGTTCCGTAAATTTTGGGATAAACGTAGTTAATCATTCCTTTATATAAAGTAAACTCAGTGTTTCACGTGAAACACTGGGTTTTTATTTATTGGGTTATTTATCTTGGATTTTTGCAGCAGGAAATACGAGGCTAAATTCTGGGACATAAAAGCTTTGCAATAATCGTGCTTCGGCAAAATTTGGAAAGATCTCCTGCGTGTTGTGCCATTCTACCTGTTTCAGTTTAGAGAGCCGTCCACGAAACTTCGGTGAAAATTGATAACGCTTACCTTCCCACGCTTGTCTGATTTGCAACATCGCTGCAGGGATATGATGACTATTAATATAGAAAGAACGCTGTGAACGTGATTTTTTTAAATGGATCTGCATTTTGTGTTGTTCAACTTCTATAGTACAGACCACTTCATTGTCATGTTGTTGCCATTCAAACTTTGCCAACTCTTTAGGAATACCCCAGAGTTTTTGACCATGAATGACAGAGATATCTGTCGAAACATAAATCTTAGGAATCGAACTTAACCTTTTCTTACTCCATAAAGGGTGATCTAAAATTAGCAATTCGTCATAAGGGCCCACAGGTGAATCATGGTATCGGACCAATAACACCTGAACCACACGACCTAAAGGCGATGTCGCTAAACGGAACATCTGCGCTTGTTGGATAAAACTCGGAGAGATCCAATAATTCAAAATAAAAGCATCGCCACGCAGTTGCCAAGGCGGTAAATGTGTCAATGCAGTGTCCGACGGTATTATTTGCGTCATCATTGTTCTCGTTTTAATAATGGCAGAATAATTACTTTTTAATCATCAAAGACTAATATACAGTCAATAACAAGTACGAGATCAACCAGAAGAGTTAGCAAATGTTAAAACAGATTTTATTTACCGCAGCACTTGGCTGTGTGAGCTTAAGCAGTTTTGCTGCCAATACTATTGTCGAAATGAAAACCTCTCAAGGCAATATTGAAATTGAGCTATTCAATGACAAGGCACCTATCTCAGCTAAAAACTTTGAAAGCTATGCAAAAGAAAAATTTTATAACGGCACGATCTTTCATCGCGTGATTCCTGGATTTATGGTTCAGGGTGGGGGCATGGATGTCAAAATGCAGGAGAAGCCAACAAAAGCGGCTATTAAGAATGAATCAAGTAATGGCTTGAGCAATAAGCGCGGCACATTGGCAATGGCACGGATGAATCATCCTGATTCAGCAAGTAGTCAGTTCTTTATTAATGTTGCAGACAATGACTTTCTCAATAAAAGTGCAATGAATGCGGGATATGCTGTTTTTGGTAAGGTCACTAAAGGGATGGATATCGTCGATAAAATCGTAAAAGTTCCAACTGCGAACTATGGAATGCACCAAAATGTCCCTGTAAACCCAGTGGTTATACAGAGTGTGGTGATTAAAGCAGCACCTGTAAAAAACTAAGCACACAAAATAGGAAAAATATTTTACATGATATTTGTAATAAATATCATGTATTTATGTGAATAAAGTGTGTTTTTTGAACCATAATGGTGCATAAAAATGAAACACTCATGTTCTTTGTGAGTGAAAAGCACTTGCACGTGTAAGAAATTGCCCTATAATGAGCACCATACCGACGAGATAGACGGAAACGAACGAAACGCGAAGCGTTGAGTTTGTCGAAGTCCAGCTTCTAGCACTGACGAGGTGTTAGAAAGATCATTAAGAGATTATGAAGAACAACTTGTGTGGATTTTTACTGATTGATCGATCGAAATTATTTTCATTGATTGATGGTAGAAATTACTCGAAGTTTATTTGAGCAAATTTTTGTCAGTAATTGATGAGCCAAGATTGGCACCCTTTAAGGTGCTACAAAGTATTAAACTGAAGAGTTTGATCATGGCTCAGATTGAACGCTGGCGGCAGGCTTAACACATGCAAGTCGAGCGGGAATAGGTAGCTTGCTACCGATTTCTAGCGGCGGACGGGTGAGTAATGCTTAGGAA
>NZ_VPDJ01000022.1:0-56420 GCF_013417755.1 Acinetobacter sp. YH12231 | reverse complement strand
TGAGGATCAGAAAGCTTGTTTGAATCGATGTATTTCATCCGCAGATTATGCACGAATGCTAAGAAATCCGGAGTGCAAATATTAACCAAAAAGAAGATCGTTTTTTGATTTATGAAAGAGATCTAATGAACAAGAAATTATTGCTAAATTAGAATTTTATAATGCATTAGGATTATTAAAAACACATCAAACATACGGCCGTGGCTATCGTGCAGAAACATATAATTTACTCTACAAAGCTGCCGGTTTTGGTTTGCCTGATGTTTTTGATTATCTCCTGAATATCGGACTCACAGTAAAATATACCAATGGTAACTTACTAAATACACATTTTGATGGTCGCTCCCCTCAACTCGCTTTAACCCAAAAAATTTTAAAACTGGGTATCGAGCCAAATGCTTCAACCATCACAATCATGCAACAACGGAACTTTAAACAACACTACCCCGACATTTACCAAGTCATCCTATCCAATCTAGAACAGAAAAACCGTAAACTTTAATTAATTACAGCCTGACTGGTTTTGTTTATACTTCAGCTTGATCTATTTTGATGTAAGAATACCCTATGTTTAAAAAGTTGCTCTTGGTTTTAGCCATCTTATTTCCATCTGCACTCTATCTGTATATTGTGAGCCGCGATGACAACAAAGCCCCTGTAACCGAACAAACTCAAGTACCTGCAACCTCCGAAGCCGAATATCAAACTCCTGACCATTAATCTAATGGTCAGTGCTAAAGATTTAAATTTTAGATCAGTATTATCACATTATAAGAAAAATTCGATTTATCAATCATTTCACTGCATTCAATCATAAAATATACCTTTCATTCAATTTTCATTTCACTATGCAATCTCCCTCTGAACCTTCGCAACACTCGTCTGCTGAAGGTAAAAGTCCATCGCTTAAACGTGCGATGACGACTCGACACCTTGTGATGCTCTCACTTGGTGGTGCAATTGGTACTGGTTTGTTTATGGGTTCAGGTGAAGTTATTTCACAAGCTGGGCCTTTAGGCGCTGTTCTTGCCTATATTATTGGCGGTTTGATTGCCTACATGGTCATGCTCTGTTTGGGTGAACTTGCCGTACATTTACCTGTTTCTGGCTCTTTTGGTGCTTTTGCGACTAATTATATTGGCCCGGGTACCGGTTATATGGTGTCTTGGATGTACTGGTTGGGCTGGTCTGCCACCTTAGGTACAGAATTTACTGCGGCGGCTATTTTGATGCAGGAATGGTTTCCACAAACCTCTATTTGGTTATGGACACTGATCTTTGCAGCTGGCGTACTGATCTCTAATCTAAGTTCTACACGTGCGTTTGCAGAGTCAGAATTTTGGTTATCAATGGTGAAAGTTGCAACAGTGTTGATTTTCATCATCCTTGGTTTTGCCTGCATCTTTGGTTTCGTACCTTTCCAAGGCTATGAATCAGCTCCAATGTTCCACAATTTGACAGAACATGGTTGGCTGCCAAATGGTTTGTTCCCTCTGTTTGCCACGCTATTGATCGTGAACTTTGCCTTTAATGGTACGGAGATGATTGGTATCGCTGCAGGTGAAACTGAAAACCCTGAAAAGAATGTGCCTAAAGCCATTCATGCTGCGGTATGGCGCTTAATCATTTTCTTTGTCGGCACTATTATCGTCATCAGTTCACTGTTGACCTATACCGATGCAGGTTTAAATGTTGGTGGACATGGCGGCTTAAGTAGTAGCCCATTCGTTTCCGTATTTAACCTGATGGGCATTCCCTATGCAGAAGACTTAATTCGTTTCGTCATTATTACGGCTTTACTGTCTACAGCTAACTCTGGTTTATATGCTGCATCACGTATGATGTGGGCGCTGTCCGCACAAAAACAATTACCACGTGCTTTCGGCAAATTAAGCAAAACTGGTGTGCCTTATATTGCTGTATTGGTCACTATGATCGGTGGTTTACCAGGTCTATTGTCAGAACAATTTGGCGCAGATGTCATCTTCAAGAACTTGATGGGGGTTGCTGCCTTCACCATGGTGATCGTGTGGATGAGTATTTGCTGGAGTCAATTTAACTTCCGTCGCCAATGGCTGAAACAAGGTCATAGCGTGTCAGAACTTAAATTCCGTACACCATGGTTCCCGCTGGTTCCAATTCTTGGCTTTGTCTGCTGTACCGCAACAGGTTTAAGTATGGCTGCAGATCCTGAAATGCTTTCAGGCTTTATTGGCTGTCTGATCTTTATGGCGGCGTGTTATGCAGGTTATTATTGGTTATATCACGATAAATAAAATAGTTAAGGTGGCTCATTAGCCACCTTTTTTTATGAAACTATTTCTCTTCCCTATGAGAGAAAAATTAGGGTTTCCATATAAATTCAAAAATGATTTGTGGGAGCAGTTTAATCCACAAAAACCACTGTACAAATTATAATTTAAAGAAATAGTTCAACTGCTTTTCGTCAATGAGTTTTTATCCTCGCTCAACACCAAGATATAATCCCATACTTTCAACTCTAATGAGTCCTTTTCGGATTTTGCCCCTTTAGAAACATTAGCTAAAAGACACACAGCTACTATTGCTAGAAATATTTGGATAGATACTCTCAAACTTGTATTAGATATTAATTCAACAAAAGTAAAGTTAAAAACTATTAATGAAAGTGGCAAAAGCACCCGACTTGAATTCATCTGTTTTTTAAATTCAGGAAAATCACGATTAATAACCAATAAATCTTGTTTGTCTTTACTCCACAACATTGGCTCAAAACATACATCCAATTTTTTTTCTAATTTTTCAAGTTCTACATCATCACTAGACAACTGATATCTTCGAACCTTTAAGATTAGATATAATTTAAAAAAGCTCTGGATATCTAAAAAATAATGAGAATCATCTAAAGATTTGAGGTGATTATACGTAATTCTACTTTCCCCATCTAAATCCCTAAATAAAAGTTCATCAATAATTCTTTCAAACTCTGATTTACTGATATACGAAGAAAAATTATTTGGATAAACTTCAAACCAATGCAAATAATTCAATAAAACTATATAGAATCTTTCATGGACTTTGCCCACATTAAATTGATTGATTTCAAATAAAATTCCAGAAATAAACTCATTAAAATTATTTTTCATTAAAAAGATTCTGTTTTTGTTTCATTTATATACATTTAGAATATAACAATCAAACTCTATTTTGACAAATATAGATGGGCTATGTACTATACACCCACCTCAAAACGTCCCTATCGTCTAGAGGCCTAGGACATCGCCCTTTCACGGCGGTAACCGGGGTTCGAATCCCCGTAGGGACGCCAATTCTTCTGTCAGCTCTGAGACAAACTTAAAGTTTATTTATCTATAATTTATATTAATTGATTGCATCATCATTGCATTCTTCTCTACAATTACTCGCTTCATTATTTGATTCTCCTTTTTCTCTATGCAGTCATCACATTCTCCGAATGATGCTTCGCATCAGGGCAATTCTGCGCCGTTAAAACGCGCTATGAGTACTCGACATCTGGTGATGATTTCGCTTGGCGGCGCAATCGGTACTGGTTTATTTCTTGGTTCGGGTGAAGTCATTGCACAAACGGGGCCTGTAGGTGCCATTATTTCGTATTTTTTAGGCGGTATTATCGCCTATATGGTGATGCTTTGCTTAGGCGAGCTCGCTGTACATATGCCAGAATCTGGTTCATTTGGCGCTTATGCTAAACGCTATATCGGACCGGGTACGGGTTATACCATCACTTGGCTGTATTGGCTGACATGGTCAGTAACGCTAGGAACTGAATTTACTGCTGCTGCACTTTTAATGCAGGAATGGTTCCCAGACAGCTCTATGTGGATGTGGACCTTAATCTTTGGTGCTTTTGTATTCTGCTTGAATATGATTTCAACCAAATGGTTTGCTGAATCTGAATTTTGGCTAGCCTTAGTCAAAGTGATTACAGTTGTTGCCTTTATTATTTTAGGTCTATTGGCCATTTTTGGTATTTTAGGCTATCGAGGCTATGAAGCTGCACCGCTGTTTAGCAACCTCACTGCACAAGGCTGGTTCCCTGAAGGTTTGTTCCCAATCTTCGCTACAATGTTGATTGTTAACTTTGCATTCTCAGGTACTGAACTGATTGGTGTTGCTGCGGGTGAAACCAAAGATCCAGCGAAAAATGTACCTAAAGCCATTAACACGGCGATTTTCCGCTTATTGATTTTCTTTGTAGGTACCATTGTTGTTATTACTGCATTATTGCCACACCAAGAAGCTGGCTTATCTGCCGAAGGTGTAAGTAGTTCACCTTTCGTAACAGTATTCCAGCACATTGGTATTCCTTATGCAGAAGACATCATCCGCTTTGTGATTATCACAGCCCTACTTTCTGCTGCAAACTCAGGTTTATTTGCTGCATCTCGAATGATGTGGTCATTGTCCTATAGTAAGCAATTACCTGCGGTGTTCTCTAAAGTGAACTCACGTGGTATTCCTTATGTTGCCGTGATTGTGACCATGATCGGTGGTATGCCGGGCTTACTTTCTGAGCAATTTGCACCAGAAACCATCTTCAAAAACTTGTTAGGTGTCGCGGCATTTACCATGGTGGTGGTATGGATGAGTATTTGTTTAAGCCAATTCAACTTCCGCCGTCAGTGGTATAAAGAAGGCAAAACTGCAAAAGATTTAGCTTTTGCTGCACCACTCTTCCCAATCGTGCCGATACTCGGTTTTGTATTTTGTCTTATTACCTGTATTAGTATGGTATTTGACCCAGAAATGTTAACTGGCTTTATCTGCTGTATGATCTTCATTGTGGCGTGTTATATCAGCTACTACACCTTGTATCACAACAAAGATTGATCTGCGTTGTCATACCAAACACGATAAAAGAGTAACTTCGGTTGCTCTTTTTTTATGGCTATATTTTAATAAAAGTAGAATAAAAACTGATCCGTCGATGAGGTGCAATATGCAGATCATCTTTATCCATGGCATGAATCAACAGCAACAAACTGCACGTTCGCTCGAACAGCATTGGCTTGCACTGTTGTCTCAAGGCTTAAAGCAAAGCCATCAAGAGACTTTTTTATCATATATACAGCACCATATGCGCATGCCTTTTTATGGAGATTTACTCACGCGTTATCATTTGCAGAATATGCTTCAAGCCAGCACCTTGACGCCTCAAACGTGGCCACATTTTCCGTTTATCCATCGCACTGAACTCCTAGAAAAATCACCAAAAGTACTTGAGCATCATGCCGTACAAAACAATCTACCTGACATCACCCTCAATGATGCTATTGGATTTAGTCAATCATTCAAATCGATCACTGCACTTGGCAAAGATCTTGCCCTACGCGATTTTGCAGTTTTAATGAATTATTTCCCAAAATTACATGCCACACTTTTGCATAAATTTTTGGTCGAAACTTATCTCTATTTATCCAATCCACACTTTATTCAGGCAGTTCATACTCGTCTGCATGAGCAATTACATCAAACGAAACCCACCCTGTTGATTGCACATTCGCTAGGTAGCGTGATTGCGTATCATTTTTTACTGTTACATCCTGAACTCAACATACAGCGCTTTATTACCTTGGGCTCACCTTTGGCTTTTCGTGTCATCCAAGCCCACTTACCTCAGCCTTTACAGCGACCTGATGCAATTTCAGGTGATTGGTTAAACTTTTATTCACATGATGATTTTCTCAGCGCTTTTCCACTGAGTCAGGCACCATTTGATTTTCAACCCGCCATTATCAACCAGCAAATTCAGACATCGATTGAACACCCACACGATATTGCTGGATATTTAACGCATCCAGAAGTTATTGCTACAATCTTACAAGTGTTGAAAAAACCGACATAAATAATGTATTTTTCAAACATTTTTAGCAAATTGTTTTAATTTTATGCACTCAACAACAAAAACTGAATTTATTTATAGAAAAGCGTTTGACACCCCCCGATTTTCACCCTAATATACGCCCACCTCTGAAACGTCCCTATCGTCTAGAGGCCTAGGACATCGCCCTTTCACGGCGGTAACCGGGGTTCGAATCCCCGTAGGGACGCCAATTTTCAGAAGTACATTTTATTAAGTCCCTATCGTCTAGAGGCCTAGGACATCGCCCTTTCACGGCGGTAACCGGGGTTCGAATCCCCGTAGGGACGCCATTATTTAGTCTAAAAACTTAGACTGAAATAAACGGTTTTAAAATTTGCTTTCTGTACTGTCCCTATCGTCTAGAGGCCTAGGACATCGCCCTTTCACGGCGGTAACCGGGGTTCGAATCCCCGTAGGGACGCCATATTCGAGTTGGTTTTAACCACTCATTAAAAAGCTCAAGCATTGCGACTTGGGCTTTTTTATTGCCTTAATTTCTAAATATTTCTTTTAAAAGTTTTGAATCATAAATGGCCTTAGGGGCAATCACCTGCTCATTTAGTGGAATATTTTGACCATAGCGCTGCCGCATTAGACGCTGCACTTCATATTGTTTTAAATCAAATTGTTTAAGTTGTTGTAACGGCGAAAGTTCGATTCCTAAAGCATGCTGATAAGCTTTCCAAACAATTTCAGAACAGTAAATTGCACGGTCATCCCATTCAAAATAAATATCATAGGGTTTGCCCAAGTACTTTTCTGCATTTTGTACTAGCTTCGTTTTCTGCGGCACATTTAAGGGTTGTTTGAGCCTTTTCACCACATAGTGAGCATTCTCCCCACGCGCGATCCATTGATTTAAAGCGGTATATTGCACAGGTTGAATAGCTTCAAGCACCCAAGTTTGGTTATTTTTATTTACGATCATGCCCATGTGACTATAAGGCGAATGTGTCGCCTTTTGAATGCTTAAACTTTGTTGTGACTTTGAGATATGAAAAATGATATCCCCCGTCTGAAATGTAGACTGGGCATAGAGAGCAGAACTGAGCCCCGAAAGAATGACTATTAATATTAAAATTTTAGACATTTTTATTGTAAGTAATATTGATATGAATGAAGGCAACCATAACATGGATGTATGCCGATTGCCCTTATTCTAATAATTCAATGATTGACTAAGCCGACTTACGTGAATTGACTTGCCCTTTAATGACCGCGGTTAAATTGCCTTTGAGATATTTAAAAAACACTTTTAACGGTGAAAGTTTAGGATTTGGCTGTTTTCCTTCACCAATCGATTTAAACTGAGCGGCATACCAAATAATTTCCATAATCGCCATTTTATCAATCATCGGTATGCCAGTTTTAATTTTGTCCACACCATAACGAACATCCTGACCCGCCAATAAACGATCAGCCAAATCGACTTCAACAGCGAAAGGACGTGCAATACCAATAAAATCACAAGCTCCACTGTCTAGTGCAGCATTCATGCCTTGGACGGTTCTAAACCCGCCGGTAACCATTAACGCGCATTTCACTTCTTTACGGATATTGTCCGCAAAATCGAGGAAATAAGCTTCACGAGCAATGGTACTGGCTTTACGTTTTTCTTCTTTAGCACCCGCCATCGCTGGCGCTTCATAGGAACCGCCCGAGATTTCAATCATATCAATCCCTGCGGAATCGATTGCCTTAAAGACCTCAATCACATCTGTTTCGCTAATTCCGCCACGTTGGAAATCAGCAGAGTTGAGTTTGACCGAAATAATAAAATCATCTGTCGTCGCTGCACGAACTGCCTTATAGATTTCAAGCAAAAAGCGCATGCGGTTTTCATTTGAACCGCCCCACTGATCTTGACGTTTATTGGTCAGTGGCGACAAGAACTGACTAATTAAATAACCATGCGCACCATGCAATTGCACGCCTTCGAAGCCTGCCTTTTCACAAATGTGTGCGGCACGTGCAAAACGCTGAATGATATCTAAAATTTCATCTTCACGAAGTTCGCGCGGTGTTCCAAACGTTGTAGCTAACATTGGACTAAATGGCACAGCAGATGGTGCAACCGTTTCTTTATTTAAACCTTTAGGACATTGGCGGCCAGGATGTGAAAGTTGAACCAATTGCACCATGCCGTGCTTCTTGCCTAGCTCAGCCCACTGTGTTAACTGTGCTAAATCACGCTCTGTTTCAGCGACAACAACCCCAGGCTCATTTTTAGCACAAAAATCCACCATGACATTACCCGTAATGGCACAGCCTAAACCACCCTTCGCCCAAGCTTCATATAACCCAAAATGTAAGTGATTGGGTTGGCCTGCGGTATTGGCCAATGCTTCGCTCATTGCACCTTTAATGATGCGATTTTTAAATGTGGTATTACGAATTTTAAAGCTTTCAGCTAAATGGCTCATGGCAATGTCCAAAATGAAATAATAAGTCCTGAGTATTTACTCTAATTATTATTTTCTAAAGGTCAAGGATATTTTGACAATGACACATGTCAAAATATCCATAGCTTTGATTTTAGTATTGGCTGGCTGCAATTAATTTACGGGTATAGTCCGTTTGTGGTCGTGCAAATAGATCTGCAGTGTCTTGAAACTCCATGACTTTGGCATGTCGCAGTACCAACACTTTTTGACACAGGGCTTTGACCACGTGTAAATCATGACTGATAAATAAATAACTCATATTAAATTCTTGCTGCAAACGCCGTAGTAGCTTCACGATGGCTTTTTGTGTCGTCCGATCTAGTGCCGATGTGGGTTCATCGAGTATCAATAATTTAGGACGTAATACCAACGCACGTGCTAAGGCGACTCTCTGCCGTTGCCCACCGGATAACTCATGTGGATAACGCTGCTTAAATGAGCTGGCTAATTCGACTTTCTGCAAAGCTTCATCTATACGCTGTACAATTTCATTTGCAGATAAATGCTGTAAGGCCAAACCTTCGCCAATGGTTTGCTCTACATTTAGCCGTGGATTTAAACTACTGAATGGATCTTGAAAGACAATTTGAAATTCACGACGTAAAGGTCTGAGCTGTTTTTCTGAAAGTTGATGGATGGCGTGTTGATTTAACATAATTTCGCCATCACTTTCTATGAGCCGAGCAATAGCCAATGCTAGGGAGCTTTTCCCAGAACCACTCTCTCCAACAATACCGATCGACTCACCTTCAGCCACTGTTAAATCCAAAGCCTCTACCGCAACGACATAATCTTTGATGCGGTTCAATAAGCCTTGTTTGACTGGGAACTTCACTCCTAATTTGTGTAATTTTAAAAGTGTCTGCGTTTGTGAAACCTGTATTGCTACACCAAAATCATGGTCTAACAGATTTTGGGTATACGCCTGCTTCGGTTGCTCAAAAATTTCCTGAACATCTCCTTGTTCCACCACTTGTCCACGATTCATCACAATCACATGTTCGGCATAGCGCTTGACCAAATTCAGGTCATGGCTAATTAAAATCATGGCCATATTACGCTGCTGTTGTAGCGACTTTAATAAATTTAAGATTTGCGCTTGCAAAGTGACATCTAAAGCCGTGGTTGGCTCATCAGCGATTAAAATATCAGGATCTAAGGCCAATGCCATGGCAATCATGACACGTTGTCGCTGCCCCCCAGATAACTCATGTGGGTATCGTCTTAACTTATCTTCAGCATCAGGAATACCAACATCATTTAATAATTCTATAACCCGCTGCCGAGTTTTTGCCTTCGACCATCCCTGTAACAACAGTGACTCACCAACAATCTTTTCAACCCGATGTAAGGGATTTAAGGCCGTCATCGGCTCTTGAAAAATCATGGCAATTTTCTGTCCACGAATGTTTCGGTGCTGCTCAGGACTCAGTCCAAGAATATTTTGTCCATTCAGGCTGACGCTGCCTGTGACCTGCAGATCACTTGGCAACAAACCGAGTATAGCTAGGCTGCTAATCGATTTACCTGAACCGCTTTCTCCAACAATGGCTAACGTTTCACCTGCATGCAATTTAAAATTCAGGTCTTCAACCAAGACCTGTGCTGCATGTGAAATATGTAAATGTTCCACCTCTAACACGATGGGATGTACATTAACTTGATGATTATTGACGTCTAGGATCGAATGCATCACGTGTCGCCTCCCCAATGTAGATCAATAAAGACAGCACGATCGCTAAGGTAAAGAATCCCGATAAGGCAAGCCATGGTGCATTCAGATTGTTTTTCCCTTGAAGCAATAACTCACCTAATGACGCTGCATCAGGCGGTAAGCCATAACCTAAGAAATCTAGGGATGTCAGTGCCGTAATATTTGCCGTGAGCATGAAAGGTAGCTGTGAAAGACTGGAACTCATCGCATTTGGTAAGATATGCCGAAACATAATGGTGCTATCTGTAACGCCAAGACTCCGTGCTGCACGGACATAATCAAAATTACGAGCACGCAAAAACTCTGCACGAACCAAGCCGACCAAAGTGGGCCAGCCAAACAGCAGCATAATGACAAAGAGCCAATACACACTCGGCGTAAACATGCTGACCAAAATCATCACCATGAATAGCATCGGTAGTCCGCCCCAGACTTCTAAAATCCGTTGACCAATGAGGTCTACCCAGCCACCATAATAGCCCTGTATCGCCCCAACCATGATGCCCAATATGGCTGAAGCAAAAGTTAATGCAAAACCAAACAAGAGCGACACACGTAGTCCATATAAAATACGTGCGAGCACATCACGCCCTTGGTCATCGGTACCAAGCCAATTTTGTGCAGTTGGTGCAGATGGTACGGGCACAGCCAGTTCTAAATTCGGTGTTTGATAGGAAAATTTAATTAGTGGCCATACAGCCCAGCCTTTCTCTTCAATCAGTTGCTGAACGACAGGATCTTTATAATCAGCCTCAGTTTCAAATACCCCACCGAATGCGGTCTCTGGATAGCTTTTTAGTACGGGCACATATAAAGAATCATCGTATTTGACCAAGAGCGGTTTATCATTGGCAATAAACTCGACAGCTAGAGACAACATAAAAATCAAGGCAAAGCTGATAAAGCATGTAAAACCTAATTTATTGTCTTTAAAACGTTGAAATCGCGCTTGCATGATCGGAGACATTATTTTGCCCCCTGCGAATCAAAATTAATTCGTGGATCAATCATTTGATACATGACATCACTGATTAATCTTAAGATCAGCCCCATCAAGGTAAAAATAAACAAGGTGCCAAAAATCACTGGATAATCGCGTTGTACGATGGCTTCAAACCCCAACAATCCCAGGCCATCTAGATTGAAAATAATTTCAATAAATAGATTTCCCACAAAGAAGATGCCAATCAAGGCTTCTGGTAGACCAGCAATAACAATGAGCATTGCATTACGAAATACATGCCCATACAGCACACGTGATTCGGTCAAACCTTTAGAACGAGCAGCAAGAACATATTGCTTATTTAGTTCTTCCATAAAAGAGTATTTGGTCAGATAAGTTAAGCCAGCAAAACCACCAATCACCATGGCAAACAAAGGCAACGCCATATGCCAAAAATAATCTGCAATTTTGCCAAATACACTTAACTCAGTAAAATTCTCTGAAACTAAACCTTGTAGAGGAAACCACTGAAAATATGAACCACCTGCAAAAAATACAATGAGTAAAATGGCAAAGGCAAAAGCAGGAATGGCGTAGCCGATAGCCAATAAAATAGACGTACTTTTATCAAATAACAGACCATGTTGACGGGCTTTTTTAATGCCTAATGGAATAGACACCATATAGATCAGCAAGGTACTCCATAAGCCAAGGGATAAAGATACTGGCAGTTTTTCCCAAAGCAGCTGAGTCACAGGCTTATCTTTAAAGAAACTGGTACCAAAATCTAGCGTCACATACCCCTTTAACATGAGCCAAAAACGTTCGAACAATGGCTTATCGAAACCATATTGCGCTTCGATTTTTGCCACCATTTCTTCACTGAGGCCTTTAGCACCTTGGTATTTACTGCCTGTCGTCGCAGTTTCACCACCACCTGTGTTTCCCATACTTTGAAAGGACTCAGCTTGCTGTATGGCTTGTTCAACAGGTCCTCCCGGTGCAATCTGAATCACGACAAAGTTAATCAGTAAAATGAAAAACAATGTTGGAATAATCAGGAGCAATCTTTTTAAAATATATGTGCCCATGTTGCTTTCACATTCCTTGTCATTCAGGTGTATTTATTGCTGCCGTAGATATTGTGTTATTTGCTTGGCTTGAGCTGCATCACTCCACCAATAGTCAATCCCTGCAGAAAGTTTAGGTTTGACATAAGGTTGCTTATACATATGCCAATAGGCAAACCAGTTTTCACTTTGCCCAAACATTGGAATTTGATAATAACCCGCTCTGAGCAGGCGGTCTAAAACACGCGTACGAATAATCAATTCCTCCCGATTTGGAGCATTGATCACCTGTTGAATGAGCTTATCGATCACAGGATTTTTAATCCCTGCATAATTATAATTACCCACTTGATCGGCTGCTTGACTGCCCCAAAGTTGAGCTTGCTCACCTGCTGGAGTGAGCGATTGAGGCATTTCATCCACGATCATATCAAAGTCAATATTTCGCATACGCTCGGTGTATTGCGGCCCATCGACTTGTCGTAATAACACCTGAATACCTAAACGTTTCAAATTTCGTATAAATGGCATTAAGGTTCGCTGCAAATCTTGTTGCTGAATCAAAAGTTCAAATTTCACAGGCCGAGATTTTGCATCCACCAATCTGCCGTCTTGATAACGATAACCCGCATTCAATAACAGTTGGCGTGCATGCAGCAGATTTTTTCGATTAAATCCACTGCCATCAGAAATGGGATATTGCCAATTGGATAAGACCCCCTGTCTTTGAATAGGATCAAGTTGCGATAACATCGGTTTTAAAATATCCAACTCTTGGATAGAGGGTTTCCCCTTCGCTTCTAGCACACTATTACTAAAATAACTCTGCAAACGCTGATACTGCCCATAAAATAATGCTTTATTTTGCCATTCAAAATCATAAGCATAGGTTAAAGCTTGTCGAAAGCGAATATCACTAAATGGCGCACGACGAGTATTAAATACGAGACTTTTTGTGGGAATCGGTCGTTCATGTTTAAAGCGATATTTGACAATTTTACCGTCTTTAAAAGCAGGAAAATTGTACGCTCCCACCCAATTACGTGCAGTCTTTTCCTCATATAACGTAAATTGACCTGCTTTAAAGCCTTCAAAGGCAATGTCAGGACTGCGGTAATATACATATTTCAGATGGTTAAAATTATATCGACCACGATTAACAGCTAAGTTCTGCCCCCAATACTCAGGATTGCGCTTGTAGCGAATACTCCTACCTGCATCGATCGTCTCAATTGTGTAAGGGCCTGAGCCTAATATGGGCTGCAATGTAATTTGAGTAAAATCTTTTTTTGCCCAATCTTTTTTGGAATAAATCGGCATTTGCGCCAAAATCATGGGCATATCAGTGTTGTGTCCAGATTTAAAACTCATCCTCACCTGATATTTAGATAAAACATCTGTTTTGTCCAAATCCGCTAAGTACATTTGTAGACCGGGATTTGATTTAGTTTGAAAGGTATCAAAACTAAATTTAACGTCTTCAGCAGTGAGTTCAGAACCATCACTAAACCGTGCTTTTGGGTTTAAATGAAAAATAACAAAATTAGTTTTTTTCGGGTCAAATGTCACCTTTTCGGCAAGCAATGGATACATCACACCCGGTTCATCTAAAGATGAACTCATCAAGCTATCAAAAAGATAATTGATACCTTCAACAGAACGCCCTTTTCCATTCATGCTGTTTAAATTATCAAAACTCCCAATACTCGAGGTCGTGATATATCCCCCTTTATTGGCAAGAGGATTGGCATAGGGCATTGCCTGTAATTGATGATATTGAGGGCTACTATGTATGGCAAGAAAAGGCGTGGTCTGCAACGCAGCCCACGCCCCTGTTGAAAGTATGCTCAAAGTCACACCAAACACGTAACGCGAAGTTGAAGCAGAATACATTCAACTTAACTCCTTAATGTTTGGACTCAGTTTGGTACTTTAATGACTTCACCAATACGTAACTGAGCAGACGGTTGTATATCATTCATTTCAGCAAGTTTTGATGTATCAAGTCCATAACGGCTTGCTAAACCAATCAATGTATCGCCGCGTTTAATACGGTATTCACTGATAGTTTTAGGGACTTGTAAATTTTGACCGACACGAAGCCCAGCACGCGGATTCAAGTTATTTAATTCAGCCAATGCTGCCACAGTTAAACCTGTCCGACTAGCAATCGAATTTAAAGACTCGCCTGATTTCACAGTATAGCTTTCAGTATTTGTTGGTTTCACATTGCTCGTAGAGGATTTAGCTTCCGTTTTTTTGGTTTCAGTTGCTTTACTAGCTACATCAGCAGGTAGTTCACCATCTACTTTTAAACGCTGCCCTACACGAATCGCACTATTGGTATTTAGGCCATTTAATTCAGCTAAATAACGTAATTGAAGATGATATTTCTTCGCAATCACACCCAATGTTTCACCTGATTTCACCACATGAATATCGGTCGCATCAACGGAATTCGTTCGTGTATTGGTTTTGCTTTCAATTTTGGTCGCCTCAGCTTTGGTTTCTACTTTAACCGGTGCGACATCACCTGTTAATTTTAATTTCTGCCCAACGCGTAGACCAGAACTACGCTCTATACCATTTAAATTTGCGACATAGTCCATGCCTAAATCATAGCGACTAGCAATGCCTGTCAGTGTATCGCCAGACTGCACCACATATGTATCCGGAACAGTTGAACTTGCAGGAACTTTAATGCTTTGCCCAGCCATCAGCCCACTATTTACCGACATATCATTTAGACTCGCCAATTCTGACAAACTGATTTTTGACCGCGTCGCAATACTGTAAAGGGTATCACCACGCTGCACTTTATAGCTTTCAACTTTATACGCAGGATCAACTTTGACATTTTCAATGCGATTCACGACTTTGCTTTCGAGCTTCTCAACTTCTGCTACAGCTTGTAATGGCACATTAATTTTTTGTCCCACCATCAAGCTACTGCCAGCCGTTAAACCAGTTGTTAAATCTGCCAACTCTTGATTTGACAGCGCATAACGATCTGCAATGAGTTTTAGATATTCACCACGTTTTACCGTGTAGGATTTGGTTTGAACTTTTGCAGATTTTTCGACAACTTGAGCTGCTTTCTTGTCAGCTTCCAATTTTGCTTTAGATGCTGGCGTTTCTTTTAAGGATAATTTCTGCCCAACATATAAACCACTCGTGGTGGTTAAACCATTGTAATCGGCGAGTTGCTTCGTACTTAAACCAAATTGACTCGCAACAGCTGTAAGACTGTCATTTGCTTTCACCACATAGCTATCTGCGATAGGCTTAGCTTTCGATTCTTCATTATTTTGCACAATCGGTTTCGCATCATATAAATAGATGGTCGTACCGACATACAAGGTCGAATCTGGCGAAATTTGGTTCCAAGCTGCAATATCACGCCAATTCACGCCATTTTTCATCGCGATCAACGCTAATGTGTCGCCCGCCAAAACTGTATAAGTACTGCGTTTACCTTTAGGTGGTACAACTACAATTTCAGAATCTGTACGAATGACATTTTTACCTTGGTTGCGTTTGGCTTCTTCGGAATCTGCACCTGTATTTTCAGCCACGCTTTTCGGGTAAGAGAACCCTTTCGTCAGTTCTTTACCTTGTTGGTCTGCAATTGACTGACTGGTCTGAATCGCAGTCAACTTAATCTTGCCATCATAAGGATCGACAATTTCAGTGCCTTTCGGCGCAATAGCTTTAATTTCCTGAACGACTTCTTCTTGTTCTGCTTTAGTCGCTACTGGTTTTAATACCTCATCGACTGTTTTGGTCTCACCTTCAGCTTTAATAGCCGCCATGATTTGCTCACGCTCATTTGCGCTGAGTGGTGGCTCGACAGATACGGCTTTCACAGGCGTCGAAGGTGTTACAGCGACTGGAATACGCGGCGCACTTGGAATATCACTATTCGATGCAAATGCAGCCAAAGCAGATGATCCTATTGGCGTTTTGCCTTTCGTTCCTGATGGAACACTCGGCGTTACCGTTGTAGCGACTACAGGTGGTTTGGCAGAAGCTGTCACTGTCGGCTGTGTTTTAAGCGTAGGTGGCGTCACTTTAGCGGGCTGAATAGTTTTACTATTTAATTCCGGCGGAGTAACACGTGACGGTGTTATTTCAACATTATTTTTTGGTAAGTTATAAGTTGAATTACTTGCCCAATAACCTGATGAACCACCTGATTGTAATTTTTTCAAACGTGCATCAACTGATGGACTCACATCCGCAGGAATTAAAATCCGCATTGGGCTGCTGCTATCAATCACATCGCCACGATGACCAGGGTTTAGTGCATAGAGTTCTGCACGGCTTAAACCGGTAATAGATGCAATTTCATTTAAATTTGCAGGCCCTACAGCCACTTCACGAAAGTGTGGACGGTTGGCAATTGGTGGCAAACTTACGCCATAGGCACTTGGATTTTTAATAATTTGAGCAACAGCCAAGAAACGTGGGACATAGTTCATGGTTTCTTGGGGCAGTTTTAGCGACCAATAATCCGTTGGCAAACCTGCCGCACGGTTACGGTTAATCGCCTGTTGAATGCGGCCCGGCCCTGCATTATATGCAGCCAAAGCCAATTCCCACGAACCGAACTGGTTATGTAGCGCACCTAAAAACTCATAAGCTGCACGCGTTGATTCCACTACGTCACGACGACCATCATACATTGAGGTTTGTTTTAAGCCGTAAATACGTCCAGTACTTGGAATAAATTGCCATAAGCCCGCTGCGGCTGCACTTGAGGTTGCTGCTGGGTCATAAGAACTTTCAATCACTGGTAATAACGCCAACTCAGTCGGCAAACCACGACGTTCTGCTTCTTTAACCGTGTGATATAAATAACGGGACGCACGCGCACTTAAACGATCAATATATGGTTGACGTGAAATAAACCAACCACGCTGCGCTTCAATTCGCGTATCCCAGTGGTTCAAATCCATTTTGAAACCCACAGTCATACGCTTCCAGACATCACCATGCTTCAGTACTAAAAGGCGATCGCCTTCTACGGCACGCATGTCTGTTGCAGAAAGTAAATCTTCGAGTGAATCTAAACTATTGGCATCGAGAAAGTTTGAGCCAACTTGTTTACTTGCTGAGTTCTGCTTAGTCGTTTGCGATGAAGAACAGCCCGTCAGACCAAGAGCTGCGAGCGCAGAACCCAAGACTGTAAATTTAAAAATTTGTGGTAACGTAGGCTGCCAGACAGTCGCAGTTGATTTATACATAAAAAAATCCAGACAACTCATATAAAATTTATTTTTTAGATATGCCATTGTAGTGAAGCAGAACACAGACACAAGGCGTTAATTTAACGCTATTTCAGTATAAATGTTACAAGAAATTAAAAAAATCGCCAGAAATGGATTTCTCTCCGTCATTTGCGTTATACAATATACGGTTCTGAATGCTCGTTTTTCTCCGGATTTGATTTATGTCTCAAACAATCACGCTTTATGTTGATGGTGCATGTAAAGGCAACCCTGGCTTAGGGGGTTGGGGGGCGTATATCATCCGTGAAACTGGAGAAGAAAAACTCTGCGGCGG
This sequence comes from Acinetobacter sp. YH12231, assembly GCF_013417755.1. Taxonomy (NCBI): domain Bacteria; kingdom Pseudomonadati; phylum Pseudomonadota; class Gammaproteobacteria; order Moraxellales; family Moraxellaceae; genus Acinetobacter; species Acinetobacter sp. YH12231. Next base: position 38,800 of record NZ_VPDJ01000022.1, on the reverse strand, counting down.
CGAAGCTGAAACCACCAATAACCGTATGGAATTGACTGCTGCAATTGAAGGCATTCAACACTGTCCGTCCGATGCAAAACTGATTATTTGGACAGACTCCAACTATGTCAAACAAGGCATTACCGAGTGGATACATGGTTGGAAAAAGAAAAACTGGAAAGATGTTAAAAATCCTGATCTGTGGAAATTACTGGATGCAACTTGTCAGGGTCGGGAAATTGAATGGAACTGGATTAAAGGGCATGCAGGCCATCCGGGAAATGAAATGGCTGATCAATTGGCCAATCTAGGCGCAGAAAAAACCCTCGAACGCATCAAACAAGCAGCATCTACAGCTGAAGCACCTAAAAAAAAAGCTGAACCTGACTGGCTATTAAATGATCCGTTTGGACTTGAATTTGCTGATAGCGAGGATGAAGCAGAAGAAATCTCTGCTGAGAAAACTATTGACGCAGAGCAGATTGATGACATTGCGATAGAACAACAAGCAACAGACACTGCTTCAACGTTGAATGAAGCTGCCCCTATACAGTCTAAGCAAGCTGCTGAAATCCATCCAATGATTGTCATTACACCAGCAACCGTCGATGTATCTGGCCCACGACAATTAATTTTGGATACGGAAACCACAGGTTTCTATTTCCAAGATGGCGACCGTATTATTGAAGTCGGTGCGGTGGAAATGATTAACCGCAAACTGACCGGTAGCTCAATTCATATTTATATCAACCCGCAAAAACCTGTCGGTGAATCTGAAAATATTCACGGAATCAGTGATGACTTTCTAAAAGACAAACCACTGTATGCTGAAATTGCTGATGTCTTATTTGACTATCTAAAAGGCGCAGAAATCATTGCGCATAACGCAACCTTCGATATGAACTTCCTTGATATGGAGTTCAAACGTGCCGGTTTTGTGGCCTTATCTGAAGTTTGCGAAGTCACCGATACCTTGGCTATGGCCAAAGCCAAGCATCCAGGCCAGAAAAACTCACTCGATGCATTAGTGCGTCGTTACGAAATTCCACAACGTGACCGTACCTTCCATGGTGCCTTACTCGATGCGGAAATTCTGTCTGACGTATACCTAGCAATGACGGGTGGTCAGGTATCCTTTGATATCGATGCACTGACCCACTCGCAAAATGAAGATGGTTCGCAAACCCGCGCCGCTGTTGAAATAGAATTACCAGTGATTTTACCTTCAGCCGATGAACTTGAAGCCCATGAGACATGGGTCAAACAATTTGAAGAAAAACATGGTACACCTTGCCTTTTTGCGAAATAAAATCTAAATTTCGTGTTACTTTTTGTATATAAACAATTCTTACATACGCTATAGTAAAACCATAAACATGGACCGCCTTAAGGGGCGGTTAATAAACAAGATAAAACATCTAGGAAAGGTGCAGATACATGTCTTACCAAACCTCTATCCATTTTGATCCAACGGCTTTGCTGATAATAAAAAATGAGGTTGATAACTCAATCAAGTTAGTCGAATCAGCAGTCAGCACCTTAGTTGAAGATCAAACTTTACCTTTCGGGATTGATGATGCACTGATTCAATTTGAACAATGTGCTCAAGTACTAGCTTTAGTTGATATGCCAAGTTTGGCAAAAATCGCTCAATATTCAGCAGAGTTAATGCGCAAGATCATGGGGAATCCTGCGCAAATTAACACTCAAGAGGTCATCGCACTGAGCGAAGGCACGACCATGCTGAAACGCTATATCGAATTTATCTGCCTACGTGAAGTTAAAATTCCACAGTTCCTGCTGGACAGTCTTAATCGTCTAGAACTGTCTTTGGGTAAACCTCTAACGTCGGAAGGCCAACACATTGAGTCCCTACTCGATTGTATTACTCCTGACTTTGACTTACCTCAAGCTCCTGCACTTGAAAAATCAAAATACGTTCACCGTCTGTATAAGTTGGCGTTGAATAAATTGATTAAACAAGAAGAAACTGAGCTGGATTTGCAAGCGATTAAATTGGTCGGTACGTATTTAGCAGGTCTTTCAGACAAACATCCAAGCAAACAATACTGGAAATTGGTTTTTGTTGCGTTTAATCAAATTGATCAAATCTTAATTACCGATGCTCGTTTACGTACCTTGGTAAGCATTGAACGCAATATGGCTCAATATTTTGCAGGAACTGAGCGCTTTAAAGCATCCATTTCTGATTTAGCCAATGTCTTAAGTCTAAGCATTAGCCAAGAAGATGACATTTCTCATCATATTCGTGGCAAGTTAAATATCGGTGAAGACCTTCTTACCGACACCCAATTGCAAGTTTTCAGTCGTCATTTATATGGTCCTGACTTCGAAACCATGCATACCATTGGTGAATTGGTTACGACTGAAATGACGCAAATTCGTAATGATATTGAATTTAATTATCAAAATATGACGCCTGAAAAAACCCAAGAACTTCAAGCGAAATTGAACGAATTGGCAAATATTTTCAAAGTCTTGAACTTAAATGAAGCGTATAACGACCTGTCGCGTCAAGCTGCGTCATTAGGTAATGCTGAGATTTTACAAGATGAAAGCTTTGCCCAGCAGTTGATGAACAATATCTTGTCTGCCATGAACTCGATTGGTGTGCTTGAGCGTCATCACACTTCTAGCCGCTTACAACTTCGTGTGAATAATATGAATATTTCACTCGACCGTTTAGATGAAGCACACGCTGCTCTGTTAAATGAGACCAAGGTTTTAATTGATGCTGCTAGCCAATCTTTGGTTCAGTATTTACAAAACCAAGATTTGACACAACTTGAAGCGACTGCAACTCAATTCCGCGAAATTGGTGGTGCAATGTTGTTCCTCAATGCAGATGCGGCTCAAAATGCACTGAACTCAACAGCTCAATTCATTTTGAAACGAGTTGAATCGTCAACAGCCATTGAAGCAAATGAAGTGAATCAAGCATTAGATTCATTGGCAAGCGCAGATATGTTGATTGACAATTTAAAGAACAAACAACCTGTTTTACAGGGCATGTTTAAGGTAGCATTGGACAGTAGCGAAAAACTGAAATCAGCAGCGGCCTAATGTCTAAATTATCACTTGCGTATATCTTCAAACAACAGCAATTGCTAGTCGATGAAAACTTTCAACTTCCCGAAGTTGAACAACTCGCAAGTGATTTAAATATTGGCACGGGTGATCGAGTGATTGCCCGTGACCTACTTGAAAATGAGCCTATTCCTGATGGCTTACAACTCATCCCTATTCGCCAGCTTCTACAATTGTGGAATGTTCAACAATTTGAACAAGCCAGCCGTGCTATTCAACTCTTAGAATGGCGTCGTAATCATAAATTTTGTAGCCACTGCGGCACAGCAACTCAAGTCCATGCCACAGAATACGCCATGGTTTGTCCCACTTGCGGTTATCACCAATACCCTCGTGTCAATCCTTGTGTCATTACCGTCATTACCCGTGGTGAAGATGAAATCTTATTGGCAAAAAATGCAAAAAATGTCCGTGCCATGTATGGACTGATCGCGGGTTTTGTTGAAGTCGGTGAAACTTTAGAAGAAGCGGTTCGTCGTGAAACTGAAGAAGAAGTGGGTTTAAAGGTCAAAAATATTCAATACTTAGCCAGCCAACCTTGGCCCTTCCCAAGTAATTTAATGATCGCCTTTAAAGCAGAATATGCTGCTGGTGAACTTCAATTACAAGAAGAAGAAATCAGTGATGCAGCTTTCTTTAAATTTGATGCATTACCTGAAATTCCTTTCAAAGGCAGTATCGCCCATTCGATGATTATGCATGTCATTCATGGTTCTGCTGTTGCAGATGATACCCAGGCATGGTTATAAGCTACTGCTTTTGAGGAACTTAGAAATAAAAAAAAGCCGCCTCAGTGTGGTTTTTTTATTTCTCACTAATCATGTGTATTCACTGCATATTTAAATAATTGAATATTTTTTATCCACAAGCTGGTCGATTTATTCTACTTTTAAATTCAAATTAAAATAACTTACCCACAATATTAAATTCAAAATAATGCCAAAAAATAAATCTATCTGCAAAAGATAAAATATAAAAATCTAATATAAATAAATAAGATAGGAAATTTATGAAACTAAATTTAGCAATTTAGTTGCTTATTTTTAAATAAAATAAATAGTTTAGTAAGTTTATGGTAGATAGTACTTTATTTAATCAAATAATTATGTTAAAAATGCGTTTAAGAAATAGTAATTAACGATAAATAGATCGGAAAGAATATCTATGAAAGTCGTGCAAGAAGAAAACTTATCGCAAGTTGACCATCACATGGAATCTCGATATCAAATCGAGCCAATGTCCTGCTTATTTTTTATGTTAGGTATGCTGATTTGTGCATACGTGTTACATACTTTTATTTTTTAATCTATTCAATAAAAAAAACCGGCATTTGCCGGTTTTTTTATGCCTTTAGGATTATGCGTTGCGTTTTGCAAAGTCATCCATAAAGTTAACCAGTGCTTGAACGCCTTCTAGCGGAACAGCATTATAAATACTTGCACGCATACCACCCACTGAACGGTGACCAGCTAAATTCAGCAAGTGGTTTTCTTCAGCTTCTTTCAAGAATTGTTTTTCCAATTCTGGATTCGCCAAAGTAAATGGTACGTTCATGATTGAACGGAATTCTTTTGCAATTGGATTTGCATAGAAATCGCTTGAATCAATATAACCATAAAGTAATTCAGCTTTTGCCATATTCGCTTTATAAATTGCGTCTACACCGCCCTGCTCAAGTAACCATTCAAAAACGAGGCCAGATAAGTACCATGCATAAGTTGAAGGTGTATTCACCATTGAACCATTTTTCGCTTGAGCTGAATATTTCAAGATACTTGGAATATCTGCTTTCGCTTGATCCAATAAATCATCACGAATAATCACCAAAGTTAAACCAGCAGGACCAATATTTTTCTGAGCACCTGCATAGATTAAACCGAACTTAGATACGTCTAATGGTGCAGATAAAATGCTCGATGAAAAATCGGCAACCAATGGTTTGTCCGTTTCAGGAATGTTGGCAAACTGAAGACCACCAATAGTTTCATTATCTGCATAATGCACATAAGCCGCATCATCAGATAAGTTCCAGGTGCTTTGATCAGTAATCGCAAGTTTACCGTCAATGGTGGTACCCGCTTCAACAACATTAATGTCGCCATAACGCTGTGCTTCTTTCAACGCTTTTTCAGACCAAATACCAGTGTGGATATAGTCTGCTTTGCTGTTTTTACCCAATAGGTTTAATGGGATCGCAGAGAATTGAAGTGATGCGCCACCTTGAAGGAATAACACTTTATAGTTGTCTGGAATATTCATCAGCTTACGAAGATCAGCTTCTGCTTTCTCTGCCACAGCGACATAGTCTTTACTACGGTGGCTCATTTCCATGATCGAAAGGCCTTTGCCTTGCCAGTCAAGCATTTCAGCTTGAGCTTTTTCTAAAACGGCAGTGGGTAATGCAGCAGGACCAGCACAGAAGTTGTACGCGCGCATGAGTTTTCCTTTCAAAGTGAAACACAATAAAATGATGGCATTTAACCATATCTGACGCGTGCTTGCAGTAGTTAAAGCTGAAAATATTCCAATGCTGTCTGACATTTGAAGTCAAATTTTCAATAAAGATCAAAATTAATTCTTCTTAATTCAAATTATTAGATTTACTGATATTTTTTATCCCTTGAATTGATGCTAATTTAAGGTCTTGATGTGCGAAAAATGATGTGCGCTGCAAAGATAAAATTTATTTACATATGTATATGAAACAATACAACAACTTAGTGAATTTACCCAACTTCATCACAATGACTATAATGAACCCATCCTAGCTGTGAGTGTATTTTTATGCCTTTACCTCGAACAGATTATTCTATAAAAATTAAACATACATTTCGTTCAGGTTTACTGCTTGGCCTTGGTTGTTTCAGTGGCTTTTTTAGCCCCACCGTACTTGCGCAAAGTATCAGTTATAGCCAAGCAGAACAAAGTCTACTCACCAGCTCGTATAGTACTCAGGCCAACCAAGCGCTACAACAATCTGCCGAACTTCAAGCTCAGGCCATGAAAGGCCTTGGTTTACCTCGTGTGGATTTAAACGTCCGTGCCTATGCCTTTCATAATGAACTCGATATTCCTCTCGGTGCCCTAAAAAATAACTTAGAACAAACGCTGAGTAATGGCATTAATAATAAAATTGATGAAAGCTTACCGAGTGATTTGGCAGCCCCATTAAAAGACAGTCTGCAACAGCCAATCCGTGATGGTGTCGGATTAATTCCAGATTCTTCCCAAGTGGTCTTAGATGATCAAGTGATCCGCCCTACCGTTTCCGTAATAATGCCGCTGTATACCGGTGGTTTAACGTCTAGCGCCAAGGAAATTGCCAATATCCAAGCCAAACGCAGCGCGATAAGCAGTGAACAACAACAAGATGTGCAACGTTTTGAATTAATCCAAGCCTACTTCAATGCTCAATTACAAAAAAAATTAGTCGAAAGCAGCCGCTTCAATTTAAATGCGATGCAACAACACTATGCCAATGCACTCAAAATGGAACAACAGGGTTTCATTAGCAAAGGCCAGCGTATGCAATTTGAAGTGGCGAAGAATAATGCGCTCAGAACTTTTCAAAATACTGAAGCGAATCTCCGCTCTAGCTTATTTAAGTTAAACAACTTAATGCAAAGCAGCCAAATTACTGATCTTTCAACGCCATTATTTATCAATCAGCAACACAATCAAAATATAACCGCCTTACTAAAAAGTTATCAGGATAAGTCTAGTTTGGTGCGTAAAATGCAATTGGACAGTCAATTGGCCGGTGCCAATGTGAAAGCCCAAAGCGCAGCAAAAAAACCCAACGTCTTTGCATTTGGCGAATATAGTCTCGACGATAAACAAAACTGGATCGTTGGTGTTGCCGCTCGCTACAACTTATTTTCAGGTATTGATAAAAACAAATCCGTACAAGCTGCTGAACTTCAACGCTATGCATCTGAGTTAATGACTGAGCGTACCAAACAAGAAATTGAAAGCCTGATTTATAGCTCATTTAATGAAGTCACCAGCGCTCAGCAAAGTCACCTGTTGTTACAGCAGAATCTAAAAGCCGCACAAGAAAATTTAAGAATCCAACAGCTTTCGTTTAAAGAAGACATGGGAACGGCCACACAAGTCATTGATGCACAAAATGCATTGAACGGGCTACAAAGTGAAATGGCGCTAAATGCTTATAAATACGTGATGTCACTCGCAACACTGCTACAAAGTCACGGGAGCATTGACCAGTTCCAAAGCTATATCAATCAATCACACACCGACTATATTCGCTAAGTTTAGCCGAGGGGAAACAATATGAATCAGGAACCAACTGATCACCAAGAAGATGCCTCTGCGAATGCTGAAACATCCCAATCCAATGTCTCGAGTTCAAACGTTTCGTCTACAGCAAATACTGCTGAGGATACTCCAAAGAAAGTGAATACCAATACTGATGCAGAGACGAAAAAAAGCTCAGTGCAAAGTCGCAATAAATCTGCTTTGATCAAGCTCGTGATTGGCATTGTCTTAGTTCTGCTTTTGGCATTGATTGCATTTGGCTTATGGAAAAGTTATCAGCCCAAGCAGGTTGAATTACAAGGTCGAGTTGAGGCAGAAACCATCCACATTAGTACAAAAGTACCTAGTCGTATTGAAGAAATATATGTGCATGACGGTGAAAAAGTACAAGCAGGTCAAGCACTGGTTCGTTTAACCAGCCCCGAAGTCGATGCAAAGAAACAACAGGCTTTAGCTGCACTCCAATCTGCGCAAGCACTGCAATCCACAGCTGAACGTGGCTCTCAACAAGAAAATATTGATAGTTTATATGCCAATTGGCAAAGTCTAAAAGCACAGCAACAATTGGCGCAAACCACATACCAACGTGGTCAAAACCTCTATAAAGAAGGTGTCATTTCACGACAACGCCGTGATGAAATGCAAGCTGCCGCAGTGTCTGCTGCACAAATGACAGAAGCGTCTTATCAACAATATGCGCGTGCAAAACGTGGCAGTACACCGCAACAACAAAGCTCGGCAGATGCCCAAGTCAAGATTGCGCAAGCCGCGTTGGCTGAAGCCAATGCACTTGAGGCTGAAACCAAGTTATTTGCACCGTCCAATGGCACTATTTCAAAAACCTATGGCAAAGTTTCAGAATTAGTTGCAATGGGTGTGCCCGTTGTAAGCCTGATTCAAGATGATAGCTTATGGATTAGCTTAAATGTCCGTGAAGACCAGTATGCTCAAGTGTATCAACTCAAGACCATGCAAGGATTTATACCAGCACTGAACAAATCTGCCGATTTTAAAATTGATCACATTGAAGCGGAAGGTGAATTTGCAACGATTAAAACCACGCGGCAAACGGGCGGCTATGACATTCGTAGTTTTAAAGTCCAACTGAAACCCGCTCAGCCGATTGCTGACTTAAAAGTGGGTATGAGCGTTTTGTTTAAAATTGAAGAGCGTAAATAATGTTTAGGGGCATTCTGCGTGAGTTTCGCTATTTGATGCAGCATAAATGGGACTTGTGTATGGTCACACTTGCCCCTGCCCTTGTGATTTTGCTCTTTACCAATATGTTTGCTCAAGGCAAACCAGATCATTTACCCATCGCGATCATAGACCAAGATCAAAGCAGTTTAAGCCGTAACATTACTCATTTTGCGCAGCTGAACCATACCTTAAAAGTAGCCACCATTACACCCAGTATGGATGATGCTGAAAAGCTTTTAAATCAGACTCAAATTTGGGGCTATATTCATATTCCTGCTGGTGCAGAGCAACGACTGGTTCAAGCAAAAGATGCAGAAGTCAGCATTGCCTATAACCAAAGCTATTTTAGTGTCGGCAATAGTATTTCATCAGCCATGCTGCTAAGTACATTGCAAGCCATGGCCGATTTTAGTGGTCATCAGTATTTAGAAAATACAATTCCCTACCTCGATGCACCGACACCCAATGTCAAAATTTCACCTTTATATAATCCAGGTTTAAATTATGAGTTCTATTTAGAGCCGTACATGATTCCTGCGATTCTGCATTTATTACTGTGTTGCTGTGTCGCATTTTCAGTCGGTCAAGAAATCAAATATGGCACTGTAAATCAATGGGTGAAACCGACTTCTGTCTTTCAAGCTTTAATCGCTAAAAATCTCAGTTATGTTTTCATTTTTACCGCTTGGACATGGGCGTGGATGTTCTGGCTAATCGTGTTTCGAGGGTGGTTTGTTCAGGGGTCATTATTGCTAATTTTGCTCGGGCAATTGTTTTTTTATACAGCCTATGCCTTTATCAGCTCTACCGTAGTTTTAGCAACGCGTGATCTCACCAAGTCTTTTGGTTTTATTGCGGTATATGGTGGCTCATCACTGAGTTTTGCAGGGGTAACATTGCCGCTGAATAACGCACCGATGTTTACAAAGTTTTGGGCCAATATTATTCCCTATACGCCTTATGCCAAATTACAAACAGAACAATGGGTCATTGGTAGCCCAATCTCCATTTCAATCACACCGCTTGTCACCCTGATCATTTACTGTCTGTTCTATTTTGTTCTTGCCAGCTTCTTTCTACGTAAAGTACTAAAGGAGCAAGTCATATGAATGTAATCGTGTCATTTCTATCAAATTTGCTCAGACACTATATTCAAACCTTTAAAGATATTGTGAAGCACAGTTCGATTTTTACCACTTTAGTGCTTTCTGTTTTTCTTTACAGTTTTTTTTATCCTATTGCCTATCAAGCGGAACACGCAGAATCGCTCCCTATCATTGTGGTGGATGAGGAACAAAGCATACTCACCAATACGATTATTGGTGCTGTAGCCAATAGTCCCAATGTAGAAATTCGAGCTGTGACTGGTAATTTTGCTGAGGCTGAAAATATGCTCAGTAGTCAGCAAGCTGACGGGATTTTACTGTTGCCGAGTAATCTTTCAAATAGCATTCGCCGTGGTGAAACCGGTGGAATTGGTTTATATCTCAGTGCTGCAAACTTTCTAAAGACACAAAAAATTGGCTTAGGTTTAGCCAGTTCGATGGAAAATGCCCTCGTCGAATATGCAGAAAAATTCCAGAACATATCCGATTTTAGCCCCGCTTTGTCGATCCATAAGATTCCATTATTTAATCCACTTTCAGGCTATGGCAGCTATATTTTCCCAGCGGTTGCACCCTTAATTATTCATCAGACGATTTTATTGGGTCTGTGCATGCTGATTGCGACCTATCGACAAAACACAGCATGGCGTCCGAGCTATACACAATTAGCTGGCATCTTCTTGTGTATTTTGACCATAGGAACTTTAGGGTGCTTCTATTTATTTGGTTTTACCTTTTGGCTGAATGATTATCCACGCGGTGGAAATTTTTGGGGCATGTTCATTGCTGTGCCCATCTTCCTCAGTTGTATTATTGCGATGACCCTCTATCTCGCAACTTTTCTTGACCTGCCAGAACGTGCAGGACATGTCATCATTTTTAGTTCTATTCCGCTATTTCTACTTTCGGGAACGGCATGGCCGCATGCAGCTATGCCTGAATGGATGCAAATACTTGCTCAGGTGTTGCCGTCAACTCAAGGCATTCAAATGTTTCTTCAACTCAATCAGATGGGTGTACCTACAGCAATTGTCATCCCTAAATTGCTTTACCTCACAAGTATTGGGCTGATTTTTTTATGTCTTGCTGTCTGGCGTTTAAAGTTTGCCAAAAGATAAAGCTTTTTGTGCTATAAGACATGTCTGGTCTCAAGCGAAATGCGTTCAAACCTATTCATCATGGACTCGAACGCTTTGCTTCTTAGCATGTCTCAAATATTAATTCTTTCTGCCACCTATTAACTGTATGCTGTTGGCGTCACAGTCGATGCTTCATCCACTTGAATATTAAAATCATCTGCATCTGAGGTGATCTCAGTAACCAAATCATCTGATTCTTTTTCTGCAGCGTTTTCAAGCCAGAATCCTTTCACTTTATCGTCTCCATCATGACCTGCAAAGACCACACTCATATACAGTTCTTTTTGCGGATAATCATATTTATACACAATTGTTGTGGTCTTACCTTCTCCCAGCCGAGTATTTGCCATTCGCTGAATCAATTCCGCCTCAGCGCTAGGTTGACCTGCAGGAATCAGCTTTTTCATACGTGAAAACAGCTCTGGATCTGCTAGCATCGCATCACGAACATTTTCTTCAACCAATGCCAAAAAGCTGTCTTGATGGGGTTGGTGTAGTGCTGCGAATAATTTTTCTGACTTAGTACGCTGGGAGCTTGTCTCACTTGGTAGGCTTGATTCGAATTTTGCAATCAAGAAATCGCCAATTTTTTCACAAGCCGTTATAGGTAAGATTAAAGCGATGATGACGACTAATTTTTTCAACACCGTACAAGCCCTCTGCTTATTATTAAAATATATAAAGTTAAAATTTATTTCGGATAATCTGTGTGATTTATAGAATTTTCACTGATTTATCTGCTTCACAAGTATAAAGCAAACTTCTATATAAAAATGAAAAATACAGGCTCACATTTAGTTTTTTCGATCTTTCTAGATAAATCAGAGATTTTGTGAAGTGTTTATTAATAACTCAATTTTATTCGTTTTATAAATTAAATTTAACAATAAAATCGTTTATACGACTAAAAATGATAATTTATCGATCAAACAGTTTGGTTTTGATCAAAATCGTTGGCTGTATTCTCATATAAACTGCAAAATATTATCGTATTTATCTCCCAAATTATTCAGAACTTTTTGTCATGGCGGATTCAGTCTGTCTGCAACATTTGTTCGTGGATGACTGTGGGCTTTTTTCTCCCAAATCTGACATAAGAGCTGATGTATGAAAAAGATTAAGGTGAGCCTTGCCTGGCAAATCGTGATTGCTCTCATTCTAGGTATACTTGTTGGTGCTTTCCTACACTATTCTCCTGAATATCGTGATGCTTTAGTTAATAACTTTTTGACTCCTTTGGGCTCAATTTTTATTAATCTTATTAAGATGATCGTTATTCCGCTTGTTGTGTCGATGCTTATTTTAGGTATTGCCAATACAAGTCACGGTAGTAACTTAGGTAAACTAGGTTTCAAAACAATTATTTATTTTGAAATCATTACTACCGTTGCTATTTTAGTCGGTTTAGTTGCAGCCAACGTATTCCAACCTGGTGCCGGCATTGATATGTCTGCATTGACGCAAGTCGATATTTCAAAGTATCAAGAAACAACACATGAAGTCAGTGAACATTCTCATGGTTTGATTCAAACAATACTTTCACTTATTCCATCTAACTTTTTTGCAGCTTTGACGAGTGGTCAAATGCTCCCAATCATCTTTTTCTCTGTGATGTTTGGTGTAGGTTTAGGTGCGCTTGATCAGGAAGTAAAACAACCTTTAATTAAAGTGTTGACCGCTGTTTCTGAAACGATGTTTAAAGTTACTCACATGATCATGATGTTTGCACCTATTGGTGTATTCGGCTTGATTGCTGCAACTGTTGCGAATTTCGGCTTCAGCTCACTTGTGCCACTGCTTAAACTCGCAGTTTTAGTTTATGGCGCAATATTCTTCTTTATTTTCATTGTATTAGGTGCAGTTGCTAAATTCTGTGGCTTCAGTGTTTGGGCCATTATCAAGATCTTAAAAGATGAATTGATTCTCGCGTATTCAACTGCAAGTTCTGAAACTGTCCTACCCCGTATTATGGAAAAAATGGAAGCTTACGGTGCTCCGAAACCGATTACCAGTTTCGTGATTCCAATTGGCTATTCATTTAACCTCGATGGTTCGACCCTATATCAAAGTATTGCAGCTATCTTTATTGCTCAGCTTTACGGGATTGATCTGACAATCACCCAACAAGTGATTCTAGTACTGACCTTGATGATTACCTCTAAAGGGATTGCAGGTGTACCTGGCGTTTCTTTCGTGGTCTTGCTGGCGACTCTCGGTAGTGTCGGTATTCCACTTGAAGGTCTGGCATTCATTGCAGGTATTGACCGTATTTTAGATATGGCACGTACTGTACTGAATGTGATTGGTAACGCGCTTGCGGTACTGGTAATCAGTAAATGGGAAGGCCAATTTGATACTGAAAAACAAAAAAATTATGCCTCTAATCTAAAAGATGCCGCTTAATTTGATGACATAAAAAAGGACGCTTAGGCGTCCTTTTTTACAGCTTTGTTTTATTTTTTACCAAACTTTATTTATTTTTTTCACCAAATACTGAAATATTAAAATCTCGAATTTTGTTACTTCCTGCCGGCTTATCAAAACTTACATCATACTGTACAAGGTTTTTATTGGTATAACCGTACTCATAAGTGACCGTATATAAAGACGGTTTTTCAGTCGATTTTTCAATGTGCTTAGCCACAATATTTTTGCGTGAGTAATCTTGTTTCGGAATACCTCGTGCAAATTTACGCAGCTCTTTTTCATTCTGTTCAAACTTCGCTTTGAGTTCTGGTTCAAAGTAAGTGTACAGCTTTTCAAAATTGCCTCCACGCAACTGATCATAGGCAGCTTGGGCAACTTCAGTCTGTTCAGCACTTGGGTCTGGGATTGCATTTAAGGCTTTTTGACCAATTTGGTCACAGCCGCCCAGCCCAATAAGTAAAGCCGTTACAAAATATTTTAATTTCATATTGTACTCATCAATCTAAAATTATCTGTCTATAAAAAAGGACGCCGTAGCGCCCTCTTTTCTCAATCTTCAATTAGTCTTCTTCAGGCTCATTGAGATCTGATTCATTGTCATTTTGATCAATAATCGTTGAATCATCGACAAGCTGCTCAGTTTCGATTGCTTCCACTTCTTCAAAAGTTTCGTCTTCTTCAACTGCTTCGATCGCAACAACACCGACCAAGATTTCGCTTTCACCTAAACGGATCAGACGAACACCTTGAGCATTACGGCCTGTTTGTGCCACTTCAGATGCACGTGTACGAACCAGCGTACCACCATCAGAAATTAACATCAGCTCTTTAGACGCATCAATCGCTACCGCACCAACAAGTTCACCGTTACGTTCAGATGTTTTGATTGCAATAACACCTTTACCGCCACGTTTCTTGGTTGGGAAGTCATCTACTGGTGTACGCTTACCATAACCATTGGCTGAAGCACAAAGTACTTCACCGGTTTCAGGAACAACCACCAATGACACAATACGGCTAATGAGTGCTGAATCAGAGGTATCGTCATCATCAGATTCTACATCCGCATCCTCAGCATCTTCAGCTTGAGCAGCCGCACCAATGGTCACGCGCATACCACGAACACCTTTGGCAGAACGACCCATTGAACGCACATCAGTTTCTGCAAAACGAATAGCTTTACCTTCGTTTGAGAACAACATGATTTGTTGTTCACCATCGGTAATGGCAACACCAATTAAGGTGTCATCACCATTCAGCTCAATCGCGCGTAGACCGTTTGAACGAACATTCGAGAATTGCTCTAACTCAACACGTTTAATCGTACCGTATTCTGTTGCCATAAATACGTAGAAGTTTTTACGAACGGCTTCTGCTTGCTGTGCAAAGTCATTGATGATTTCATCATCAAGATCAGTCGTAGATAACTCTAGACCCAATTGTTTCAACTGAATACGAAGTGCGTCAGATAAATCATCTGCGCCGTCTTCAGTCTCAGCAAGCGCAGCTTCTAAGCCAGCAAAATGACTATTAATCACTTCATTGGTTTGTAGCTGTGCACTATTGGCTTTAACAAATGCTTTAAAGTCAGCCAAACGTTCTTTAAATTTCTTCGGCGCATCGACCACTGGTAAAATAGCGGTGATGGTTTCGTTTTCATCTAATGGCAATAAGTTCACCATCGGACGACCTTTCGCACCACGAGATGCTTGAGGCACTTCATAGACTTTCAGACGATAAACTTTACCTACATTGGTAAAGCAAAGCACTGTTGCGTGGTTTGAAGTCACGATCAAATGTTGGATGTAATCGTCTTCTTTCATTGAAGTTGCAGACTTACCACGTCCACCACGACGCTGTGCAGCGTAGTCTGACAATGGTTGAGTTTTTGCATAACCTGATTTAGAAACAGTCAGTACCATTTGCTCTTCAGGGATTAAATCTTCACGAGAGAAGTCGATACGTGATTCCACGATATCGGTACGACGTGCATCGCCATATTGTTGAAGGATTAAAGCCAATTCTTCTTTAATTACGTTCATCAATAAGTTGAAATCGTTCAAAATTGCCGTGTATTCAGCAATTTGACCAAGAATTTCTGTATATTCAGCTTGTAACTTGTCTTGTTCTAGACCGGTTAAGCGATGTAAACGAAGTTCTAAGATCGCACCCACTTGGGTTGGAGACAGACGATAAATAGCACCTGTTAAACCAAATGGGCGTGCTGGATCTTCGCCTTCAATTTCATCTGGACGGACAGATACCGCGCCTGCTTTTTCAAGCAATGCAACAACACCACCGCCTGCCCACTCGCCCGCTTGTAAACGTTCACGTGCTTCGCTAGGGTTTGCAGATGTTTTGATGGTTTCAATGATCGCATCGATATTTGCGAGTGCAACCGTCAAACCTTCTAAGATATGTCCACGTTCACGTGCTTTACGCAGTTCGAACATGGTACGGCGTGTAACCACTTCCTGACGGTGACGGATAAACGCTGCAATAATATCTTTCAAGTTCATTAACTTAGGCTGACCATTATCGAGGCAGACCATGTTAATGCTGAATGAATTTTCTAATTGGGTATTTTGGAATAGGTTATTTACAATCACTTCAGCGTTTTCACCACGCTTTAAGTCAATTGCAATACGCATCCCTTCTTTATCTGATTCATCACGAAGTTCAGAAATACCTTCAAGTTTTTTCTCTTTGACCAACTCAGCAATACGCTCAATGGTTTTTGCTTTGTTAACTTGATAAGGAATTTCAGTGAAGACAATCGTGCTGCGTCCCGATTTTTGGTCTTCTTCAATGTGATATTTACCACGGATATGCAAACGGCCTTTACCAGTACGGTACGCATCGACAATGCCAGATTTACCGTAAATTATACCGCCTGTAGGGAAGTCTGGACCAGAAATGTGTTCCATTAATCCTTCAATGCTGATGTGCGGATCGTTGGCATAAGCAAGACATGCATTAATGACTTCTGTCATGTTATGCGGAGCCATATTGGTTGCCATACCTACAGCAATACCAGCTACACCGTTAATCAACAAGTTAGGCACACGTGTTGGCATGACTTGTGGAATACGTTCAGAACCGTCGTAGTTGTCTTCCCACTCTACGGTATCTTTCTCAAGATCCGCTAAAAGTTCGTGGGTCAATTTACGCATACGAACTTCGGTATAACGCATTGCTGCTGCACTGTCACCATCGACAGAACCGAAGTTACCCTGACCATCAACCAATTGATAGCGTAAGCTGAAATCTTGAGCCATACGAACAATAGTTTCGTATACAGCTAAGTCACCATGTGGGTGATATTTACCGATGACGTCACCGACTACACGGGCAGACTTTTTGTAAGCTTTGTTGTAGTCATTG
This sequence comes from Acinetobacter sp. YH12231, assembly GCF_013417755.1. Classification (NCBI taxonomy): domain Bacteria; kingdom Pseudomonadati; phylum Pseudomonadota; class Gammaproteobacteria; order Moraxellales; family Moraxellaceae; genus Acinetobacter; species Acinetobacter sp. YH12231. The sequence goes on along the minus strand of NZ_VPDJ01000022.1, from coordinate 22,179 downwards.
CCCAATTCGTGCATTGCAAAAAGCACACGACGGTGAACAGGTTTGAGACCATCTCGGACATCTGGCAACGCACGTGACACAATCACGCTCATTGCATAATCGAGATATGAGCTCTTCAGTTCATCCTCAATGGCAATCGGTCTAATTTCCGATACGCTCATGCATACTCCTTGTTATACAAGCAGAATTCTGCCCGCATTTATATATCGTAAATCTGTAAAAATTAGTTCAAAAAACACTGAACCAATATCAAAAATCAAGTCGGACAGTATAGCATAAAAACCCTGATTTTTGTGCCAATCATCTTGCACTAGAACCATGATTTTTTGTATTTATTTTAAGCATTTTGATTTTATTTGCTGTGAAAAAAACCTCTACGAATAGAGGTTGTTTATTGTTCAAAAAAATTCTTTTTGAAGCTTCAAATTTAGACGCATAAATGTGATAAAAATTACTCTTTATGATATTGCATGACCTTTAATTCTTGAGGTACATGATCCTGCTGCATCCATGGGTGTGCTGTTAGAAACAAACCTAAAATAAGCGGAAACTCATAAACTTCTTCGATGAAATCTTTATAAGCCAAATCGTACAAAAATAAAAAACTAAGACTTCGACTATGCTCAACTGCATCAGAAATAAGTAAGCCCAATATCACCAAGCCTAATGGACAAATTGGCAAAGCCAAGGTTTTTAGTTTATGTACAATTTCTTGACGCAAATAGCATAAAGACGACTGGTGCAATCATGAATACCGAAATTAAACGAAAATACGGTTTAGGCGCATCAGGGAAATAGTCACGCCCCCCAGCTAATGCTACGACCAAATAGCAACAACCACCATGCGACAGCCCACAACCAAAATTGTTTCTTTCCATCTTGCATTTCAAGTGGTCGAATATAGAAAAAAGTAAAAATCGCAAAAAACAGCAATAACAATGCTTAGACCGATTCAACTGCTGTAACAGTCATTCCATCAAATAAAGGAAAAGAGATACTTTGTAAAACAGGAAAAAGTAAACAACAGATCATCAGCACCAATACACTGATTGGTAACTGAAAATCAAATTTCAAAGGGAGACTCCGCCTAAAGGCAAGTTCAATAAAAAAGCAATGTTAACACAAAATATACAATCCTTTAAGCTTGCTTTAAGTTTAAGATTCAAACTTGAAGGATAAATTTTTATTATTTTATTTTAAATCTTTGTATTTTTTATAATTTATTAATCTCCATCCTATTACCAAGCGATTGCGCCTGCTTACTTACCATTTAAGTTTCAACATACGTTTAGCTTATGCTACAGTCGTATCTAAGACTGATAATAAGAAAATACCTCGGATGAATTTTGAAGTACTAAATTAAGAATCCCTCATCCCATTAAGCATGATCAAGAATATCTACAACGGCATTCATTCCACACAAAAAAAACGCCCCTAAACCATAAGCTTAGGAGCGTTTTGAACTGCGTTCAGAAATTAGATTTTAGATACTAATTCTGGAACTACAGTATTCAAGTCACCCACTAACCAGTAGTCAGCTACTGAGTTAATTGGCGCTTCTTCGTCTTTGTTGATCGCAACGATCACTTTAGATTCCTTCATACCTGCCAAGTGCTGAATCGCACCTGAGATACCCACCGCGATGTACAAGTCAGGAGCAACGATTTTACCTGTTTGACCCACTTGCATATCGTTTGGTACGAAACCAGCATCAACAGCTGCACGAGATGCGCCTTGCGCAGCACCAAGCTTGTCCGCTAATGGATCAAGAACAGTGTGATAGTTTTCACCTGAACCAACACCACGACCGCCTGAAACAACAATACGCGCAGCTGTTAATTCTGGACGTTCAGATTTCACGATTTCTTCAGAAACGAACTTAGAAATACCAGCATCACCAGTAGATGCAACAGCTTCAACTGCAGCAGAGCCGCCTTCGCTTGCAACAGCATCAAATGCAGTACCACGAACAGTCGCAACTACAACAGACTCGCCAGACTCTACAGTTGCAATCGCGTTGCCTGCATAGATTGGACGTTTGAAAGTTTTAGGACCTTCAACAGCAATGATGTCAGTGATCATGCTTACGTCAAGTAGCGCAGCAGCACGTGGAAGTACGTTTTTGCCCGTTGTCGTAGAAGCAGCAAGGATGTGAGTGTAACCCGCACCGATAGAAGCAACTAATTTAGCAACGTTTTCAGCCAATTGATTAGCATAAGCAGCGTCGTCAGCAAGTAATACTTTGCTTACACCCGCAACTTTAGCTGCTTGGTCTGCAACTGCTTGAGCGCCTGAACCAGCTACTAATACAGTGATATCACCACCGATTTTTTGCGCTGCAGCAACAACGTTAAGAGTTGCACCATTTAGTGCTTTGTTGTCGTGCTCAGCGATAACTAAAATACTCATGATTTTTATCCTTCTGTATTAGATCACTTTCGCTTCGTTTTTCAATTTATCTACAAGCTCGTCTACAGACTTCACTTGTACGCCCGCTTTACGTTCTGCAGGAGCTTCAACTTTAACAGTTTTAAGCTTAGTTGCAGGTGAAACGCCATAATCAGCAGGTGACTTAGTATCAAGCGGCTTTTTACGCGCTTTCATAATGTTTGGAAGAGCAGCATAACGTGGCTCATTCAAACGCAAGTCAGTGGTGATAATTGCAGGAAGTGCAAGTTCAACAGTTTGTAAACCACCGTCAATTTCACGAGTCACTTGTACTTTGTCGCCTTCAACTTTAACTTCTGAAGCGAAAGTACCTTGGCCAGCACCTAAAAGCGCGCCAAGCATCTGACCAACTTGGTTAGAGTCGTCATCAATTGCTTGTTTACCAAGAAGGATCAATTGAGGTTGTTCAGCGTCTACAACACCTTTTAGGATTTTTGCAACTTCAAGTGCACCTAACTGGCTGTCGTCAGCTTCAACAAGGATACCGCGGTCTGCACCAAGCGCCATAGAAGAACGGATTTGTTCTTGAGCTTCTTTAGGACCAATAGAAACAACAACGATTTCTGAAACAGTTCCTTTTTCTTTTAAACGAACCGCTTCTTCCACTGCGATTTCACAGAATGGGTTAATTGACATTTTAACGTTCGTTAAGTCAACACCACTGTTGTCCGGCTTAACGCGAACTTTAACGTTGGCATCAACCACACGTTTTACAGCAACAAGAGCCTTCATGTAATCCTCGGCTGTTTTAGCAAATGTAAATGTTGAGAAAAGTTATATTAACTCTTCACTTTAAATTTTTTAGGTGCCCTATCTTGCAATGTGTACGGCATTTCGGTCAAGTCACAATTATCGAAAGACCTGTAAAAAAGCGTAATTTCCTTGAACTTATCGTTCACATTTTTTAAAGAATGCTTCAGTTATCCAAAAAAACGCATTATTCAGTTATTTTTTAAGCATTGATTTTTATTATTTTTTTACTTGATTTAGCTCATCAAAAGATCTGATTTAATATCAATTTTCGATCAATCTTTCTGAAATAGAGCTTTCCCTCTACACATTCGGCAACATATCTAAACTTGTCATTTAAGATAGAAGCATAATGAATTTAGCTCTGATTTCACTTTTCCGACGCTAATTGGCGTGTTTTTCTCCCTTTCTTATTCTTAATATCTGTCGATATTCAGCACATATAAAAAACCTCCGCTTTCACGAAGGTTTTAGTTAAGGCATTTATCTCAATTTACATTTGCTGTTTTAATTGGCAATTAACCACGTCGCAGCAAGAGCCAACAAACCACCTGATGTACCATCAATCCACTTTTGTTTGCGTTCATCAATTTGAGTTTTTTGTGTAATACGTGCAAAGACCACACTCAAACTACAATACACCACAAAAATCAGCCCAATAAAAATGAAGGACAAAATCAAACCTTGGCTCACAGTATTCGCTGATTTATCGATAAATTGCGGCAAAATTGCAAAATAAATCAACATTCCTTTCGGGTTCAGTAAAGCCGTAAAAAAGCCTTTTTTAATCGGGTTGGACGCTGACTTTTTCTCAATACTTAATTTTTTACTGCTAAATACTGAACGCAGCAAATGCGTCGCCAAATATAAAAGATAAGCAATCCCCAACCAGCGGATTGTTTCAAACAGTAGTGGAAATGACACGATAATCGCAGCAATACCCAATGCCACTAAAATCGAGTGAACCAAATAACCTGAGCACACCCCTACTGTTGCCATCATGCCTGCTTTTGCATCCTTACCCATCACTTGTGACAGGATAAAAAGCATATCGGGTCCTGGTGTGAAAATAAGGGGAATTACCGTTAAGGCAAACAAAGCAAATACAGACATTTCAATTTTCCCTTTCTATGTCCTGAAAGTGAAATTAGTATGTTTGAATCGCTTTAAAATAGGATATCAAATATTCTATAATAGATATTATTTTTAGAATTATATTCTATTTTATGAAGACATCTTCTAAGTCAATTCTAGTTAAACTAGATCGTATTGATAAAAATATCATTCGCGCACTTCAAAATAATGGCCGCATGCAAAATAATGACTTAGCCAAGGAAATCGGACTCTCGCCTTCTTCTTGTTTACGTCGGGTCAAATTACTCGAAGAAGCAGGTGTGATTCAGAATTACACCACCATGGTCGATCCACAAAAGATTGGCTTTCAATTGATTTTATTCTCTCGTATTTGGTTGACTGGGCAAGATGCTGAAACCATCGATACTTTTATCGAAGCGATGAAAGAACTTCCTCAAGTCATGGAGTGCTACATTATTTTGGGTGAGTGCGATGCAATGCTCAAAGTTGTAGTTCCTGACCTAGAAAGTTACCGTAAATTTCAGTCTACTCACTTAACCAAGAAAAATGGCATCACTAGTGTAAAGACTGATTTACCTAGCCAAATCATCAAACAAAGCTTCCAGTTACCGTTAGAAGATTTGTAACCAAACAATTGATCTGCCAACGAGCAACTCAAGCATTAGAAACGACGAGGCTGATACTACAAGAATGACAACGTAGTAACGCAGTTATTCACAGCCTCGAATGCAAAAACCTAGCTATGCGGTATTTCATTATATTTTAAGCAAAGAAAAATAATGATTTGCGGCAAATGAACGAACACAATCTAAGGAGCCTTTGAGCTTAATTTCTTAAACAAGAATACGACTGATTGGATTTACAGGCTCTCGCTATCAAAACTGAGCGAATTGATTACTAAGCAGCGAAACGGATTGGCATTTAGAAATTTTTGTTTAGGCAACTAAGCTATGCAAAGAAGATCAATACTCTAACGCGCTGCACAAAAGCAAATCAAGATGTCATGCTGTAAGTAATATAAGGGCTAAACATCCAAATCCAATGAAGATAGCCCATGAGTTGTATATTTTCCGGATAGTTTAGGCTGGCTGATTTTCCAAAAAGTCACGATGGATGTGGCTTAGGTCAATAAGTTCATATTGTGCCAAATCAAAAATACGCCAAATGGTGAGGGCATCTTCTTTACTGTCAAATTTAGCAGTTGCTTTATTGGTAAGCTGCCATTGTTTATCCGAAATCCAAATAAAGTATTGGCCCGTCGCCGCATTAAACGCCTGAACTTTACCATCGGCATTAATCCCTTGTAGCTGCGCACCTTCAGGCAATACAGCTTCTACTTCAGGCAAACTGATTTCAACAAAGTGTTTGATCTGGCGTAAGCCGTATCCTGCAAAAATTTCTTTTTGCTGACCATTTAACTGGTCATATTTTTCTTGAATATCTGAAATCATGGTATGGCCTATATATTTTTAACGGTACAGCAATTTAGTAAATGGCGAATTTCACTTCAGCACTTACGTCAATTCAATAATGGACAATTTTTATACCCGATAATTTGAATTTTTATAATGCGACAATAGTTCAAAATGTCGGTCAATTTTACCAATATTTTTTCACATCCTTATTTAACTTTCATGAAGCAGACCACTTTAGGATGCAAAATGTGAAATCTAGCCTATAAATTTAAGCAATATTTAGACCACCACGAGCCAAAGTCGTATTTGCAATTGTTACGAATCTTTATGCTGCGCCCGTGGATGGGCTTGATCATAAACTTGTGCCAATCGATCAAAATCCACATGGGTATAAATTTGCGTGGTGGTTAAATTACTATGCCCCAACATTTCTTGTACAGCACGCAAGTCACCACTATTGGACAACATATGACTGGCGAAGCAATGACGCAATAAGTGCGGATGTAAATCGACATTTACACCTGCACGTTGAGCTTGAAATTTAACCCGATTTTCAATTTGTCTTACCCCCAGTGGATTACCTTTTTGAGTGATAAAAACTTGGGCTTCTGGGACAAAATCACCATGCCATGCAGGATATAATTGCAACCAATGCATCACAGCCTCTTTGGCTTTAGAACCAAAAGGTACAATGCGGGTTTTATTCCCTTTACCCGTAATACGTAACAGTTGGCGATTAAAATCAATATCTCGAATGGTTAAGCCCTGCACTTCAGCCAAACGTAAACCACTTGAATATAGCAGCTCCAAAATCGCTTTATCACGTATCCAAAGCTGCCGTTGAATTTCACTTTCTGGCTCAGGCTGTTCCATGATTTGTTTAATGGTTTCAATATCGACCAATCCAGGTAAAGGACGTGATTGGCGTTTGAGCTGAAAATCATCTGCAGGATTAAAATTGAGATAATCTCCTTGTTCTGCCCATTTCATAAATTGGCGTATCGAAGATAACATGCGCTGCAAACTACTTGGACTGAGCTGAAACTGTTCCACTTTATAAGCGACAAATTCACGCAGATCTGACTTTTCGACATCATGCAGTGGCAAGTTGCGTATTGTACAAAATTGGAGAAAATCACTGACATCACGCTCATACGCTTGCAATGTATGTTTAGACTGATTTTGAATTTCACGTTCCTTCAACCACATAGTCAGTAGTTGAGTCTGATCCATCGTCATCTGTCTTCTCCCATTTCAACATGTGCTTTAGCGTTGCAGTACGTTCACTAAAGCGATTTTACATATCTATTTTATGAAAAGAGTCTAGCAAAGAACCCCTTAGGCTTACCATCAACACGTTGGTAAAAAGCTTGCGTTTCATTAAGCAAATACCCTTCTACACCATCCACACTGTGCGTATTGACATGGATTAAATCCACTGGGCATTGCTCTTTTAAACTATCCTGTGTGATACGACCAATTTTACTGTGCAATTCTTGAATTTGTTGTTCAGATAATCCTGCTTCTAAATCTAATCCGATCAACAAAGTCGGTGAATCATCTCGAGCTTGATTCAGCATTTGCGCTAAATAAGCAGCTTTTACCACACGCTCTGTGCCGAAAAAAATGCTTAATTGATCAATCATAAACTGCGGATATTCCGCCGGCTGACCAATTAAAACTTCCGTATCTTCCGTAACTTCATAGTTTTCTGAGGGCTGAATATACTGCCCGTTCAGCAAATGTTGAATTTCTTCTGGTACAAAGTCCTTCGTCGCATCAGGTGATTGTGGATTCAATACAAGCCTTGCTCCTAAAGTCATTTCAAATAATGCCTTGGTTGGTAGCCGGATATACGACTCCTCTTCAGATATTGCTAAACGCATTTTTTCCAAGGACGTAAAAAATGGAATGACGCAATCATATGTTTCATCTTCCCATGATTTCAATTGAATACGGTCGCCTTCATCCAAGATCAAATCTTCGGCAATACGTGAATCACGTCCCCCTGTTGTTCCCACACAATACACATTGGCTGCCAATAACTGAGCTAAAAATTCGGGTCGATACGCGGGTTCATGTAAGGCTTTATGAAAAAGTTGTTCTAAGATTTCTTCTTTTATTTCTTCGTTTATTTGTTCCATGTTGATTCCAATCCAATTGAATTATAAATTTTTATTCACTTTTTATTTTATGAAAAAAGCCCTGAATGAATCAGGGCTTTAATTTTAACCTTGGAAGTAACTTAAATCTAAGCGTCCTTCGTAAACTGTTGCAGTTGGTCCAGTCATCCAAACCACACCACCTTCTTGCCACTCAATTTGCAGCTTACCACCTGCCAACTCTATTTCGACCGAATTGGCTAATAAACCACGACGCATACCTGATACTGCCGCTGCACAAGCACCTGTACCACAGGCCATAGTTTCACCGACACCACGTTCAAATACACGTAAGCGTGCATGTTTCTCGTCCACAATTTGCATAAAACCTGCATTTACACGCTGTGGAAAACGCTCATGCGATTCGACTTGTGGACCAATTTTAGCAACGTCTGCGGTAATAACATCAGGAACGATCGTCACTGCATGCGGATTACCCATACTCACCACATCAATGGTGAGTTGTTCATTATTCGCCAATGCAATGTCGTATAAGTTTTCAGGCTCTTCCGCAATAAATGGAATTTCATGCGGCAAAAAGCGTGGATAACCCATATTGACGCGCACCCAACCATTTGCACCTAATTCAGGCTCTACGATACCTGACTTGGTTTGTACTTTGATTTTGGTTTTGCTGGTCAACTTACGTTCATGCACAAAGCGCGCAAAACAACGTACGCCATTACCGCATTGTTCAACTTCCGAACCATCTGCATTAAAAATACGATATTTAAAATCGACATTAGGCAAATCAGGTGGCTCTACAATCAAAAGCTGATCAAAACCAATACCAAAATGACGGTCAGCCAAACGCTGAATCGTCACTGTATCTAAATAAGCCCGTTGGCTAATTAGATCGACCACCATAAAGTCATTGCCAAGGCCATGCATTTTGGTAAATTCTAATAACATCTCGAATTTCTCCTTAAGGCAATAAACGTTCACGTTCCCATAATGATTCGATGGTTTCACGCTCACGAATCAAATGAGACTGATCACCGTCAACCATTACTTCAGCAGCACGTCCGCGGCTGTTGTAGTTTGAACTCATGACAAAACCATAAGCACCTGCGCCCAATACTGCAAGCACGTCATTTTCTTGAATCGCCAACTGACGTTGCTTTCCTAAGAAATCGCCAGTTTCGCAAATCGCGCCAACAACATCCCAGTCTTTCTTTTCTGTATCAGTACGAGGCGTTACTTCCTGAATATCCATCCATGCTTCATATAAAGCAGGTCGGATTAAGTCGTTCATAGCAGCATCAATAATGGCAAAATTACGATGATTGGTTGGTTTGAGTAAATCAACTTTAGTTAACAACACACCTGCATTTGCAGAAATACTACGCCCCGGTTCCATATACACCTTAAGGCCTAATTTTTCTAAAGCCGGACGCATTGCCTGAGCATATTCTTCAACAGTTGGTGGAACTTCGTCTTTGTAAGTCACACCTAAACCACCACCGATATCGATGTGTTTTAGGTGAATCCCCATCTCTTTCAATTGATTGATCATCACAATGACACGATCAAGTGCATCAACAAAAGGCTGAGTTTCAGTCAACTGTGAACCGATATGGCAATCAATCCCGATAATCTCAAGATTTGGCAATGTCGCCGCATACGCATAGGTGTCAAAAACGCTGTCTGAAGGAATACCGAATTTATTTTCTTTTAAACCCGTAGAGATATAAGGATGCGTTTTAGCATCCACATCTGGATTTACACGCAATGAAATCGGTGCTTTCTTACCCATTGCCGCAGCAACTTTTTGGATTCGATCTAGCTCTGCATGTGATTCAACGTTAAAACATGCAATACCCACGTCCAACGCTTTTTGGATATCGGCTTCAGTTTTACCCAAACCAGAGAATACAATTTTAGAAGCTTCACCACCGGCTTTTAATACACGTGCGAGTTCACCACCCGTCACGATATCAAAACCAGCACCCTGCTTGGCAAGTACGTTTAACACCGCAAGATTAGAGTTTGACTTTACCGCAAAACAAATTTGATGGTCGATAAAGCTAAATGCACGATCCATATCTGAATAATGCTTTTCAAAAGTAGCTTTTGAATAAACATAAAGCGGTGTGCCATATTGCTGTGCAAGCTGTTGTAAAGAACATTGCTCTGCATGCAATACCCCATTCGTACGGGTGAAACTCATGAAAGTATCCTTTCTATAAAAGCATTAAGGTGTAGGGTTAGAATTTGATGATTCCGATTCAGTTGCAACAGGAGCCGCTTGTTTTTCCTGCTTTTGCTGTGCAGGCGTATCTAGATAAATCAGATATTTTGCACGCTTATCTGCATTTGCATCTGAAGGTAAATGCAATGCACCAGACTGACCACAAGCTGTCAGCAGCACAGCACTTGCTAATACAATAATTTTATAATTCATAAAACGATACATAAACGTACCTAATGAAAAGATTTTTCCGAGTATAACGTGATCAACCCGCGGATAAAAGAAAAGCCCTGTAATTCCAAGTGAGCTTTTTGCCATTCTGCACTAAATTTAAGCAAAATTTGATGGTGCTGTTTTCAATCCTTATTTGTCTTTATTTCTAGCTCGATCAGGCTATTGATTTCACTGAAATAGCATATCAATTTGAATGCTGTTTAATACAAATCGAAACGCTAATAAACAGTCTGTTTTAACTTAAAATAAGTCCATATCCAAATAAAAAAGCTGCCCCCTCAGGAGCAGCTTTTTATGTTTTTACATCAGATTAAAAATGTAAATTAATGGTGCTTTTTCTTATAAAAACCGAAATAGCCAATAATCAATATGATGAACCAAATCGGGCTCACCATGAGCGCTTTCATGGTATCTGCTTCTAGCGACAAGACATAAATCATGCCGATGAAGAAGATAATCACGAGCCAACAGGTATATAAACCACCCGGTAGTTTAAAGGTTGATTTCGCATGCAACTCAGGACGAGTTTTATAGTAAACGATATAACTCCAGATAATCATGAGCCATACGCAGATAAATAAAATCGTCGACAGTGTAGTTGCTAAAGTGAAGGCTTCAACCGTGTTCGGTACGAAATACTGTAATGCCGCACCCAACAGTAAACAAACTGCCGAGAAATACAACGCATTTGCCGGAACTGCACGTGAGTTTAGACGGCCAAACGCTTTTGGACCTTGCTCTTCACGAGATAAACCAAACAACATACGTGAAGTCGAGAACACACCACTATTCATCGATGACATAACTGATGACAACACAACCAAGTTCATAATAATCGCAGCAGCAGCAATACCGGCTTGGCTAAACAAGTTCACGAATGGTGAAATGCTTGGGTCAATGGCATTCCATGGCGTAACGGACATCACAATCACAAGTGCCAGCACATAGAAAATAATGATACGAATCGGAATCGAGTTCACAGCTTTAGGCAAGTTGTGTTCTGGATCTTTGGTTTCTGCTGCCGTAGTACCCACGAGTTCTACGCCGACAAAGGCAAAAATGGCGATCTGGAAACCTGCCAAGAAGCCAGTTACTCCTGTTGGGAATAGACCACCATGTGACCATAAATGTGTGAATGATGCGATTTCACCTGTCGATGAGGTAAAACCGGTAAAGATCATCCAAAGACCGACACCAATAAGCACCACGATTGCAATAATCTTAATCAGTGCAAACCAGAACTCTAATTCACCAAAAAGTTTAACCGTAACAAGGTTTAACCCCATGATAAATACAATGGCGGCAACACTGATCATCACCCCTTCTTCGGGCGAGAACGGGTTACCTCCATTAAAGAATTGCAGGTAATAAATGATGGCCGATAAATCAGCAATCCCTATAGTGATCCAGCACAGCCAATAGGTCCAACCCACAAAATAGCCTGCCCACGGGCCAATTAAGTCGGTTGCAAAATCGATAAAAGATTTATATTCAAGATTTGATAGTAATAACTCGCCTAATGCACGCATGACGAGGAAAACCATAAAACCAATAATCATATAGATAATAAGGATGGACGGACCAGCTAAACTGATGGTCTTTCCTGACCCCATAAATAAACCTGTACCAATCGCACCACCAATCGCAATCAATTGCAGGTGTCGGTTGGACAAGCTTCGTTTCAAATCGCCGCTATCAGCGTGCGATCCATGAATTTCATTTGACATTATTTAATTCAACTTCGCGTTCCAATTGCGACAAATTAACGTAAAAATTTCAGAAAATACAAAATTATTTCTCATCATCTATATTTTCGGATTGAGTGACAAAGTTAATTTATTTTTCTTATATATAAAAATCTTAGCGCCAGTTCACATTTTAAAGCGACTAATAAAACAACAATTTACTTGTAATAACTTAAATTTTATGCAAAAAATATTTTACCAACGATAAAAATTTATGCCAAAAATCATGGAAGTTTCTAACAATGGCATATCAATTGCTACAGATATCAAAAATGTAGCATTCACTCACTCAGGGCCGATAAGAAGAAAGATACTATGCAAGATCTACACACACTCATGAATACACTCAGCGGTTGGGTCTGGGGCCCATACATGTTGGTCCTCATTGTCGGAACAGGTGTATTCCTCACCTTCCGTTTACTATTCTGGCAATTCCGCATGTTGCCTTTAGCATTTAAACAAGTGTTTGGAAGGCATGAACATGCCAAATCACATGAAGGCGATATTTCACATTTTGCCTCACTTATGACTGCTTTATCTGCAACCATCGGTACAGGTAATATCGCAGGCGTTGCAACAGCCTGCGTCCTTGGTGGCCCCGGTGCAGTATTTTGGATGTGGATGACAGCCCTCTTTGGTATGGCAACCAAATATGGTGAAGGCGTACTCGCAGTCAAATATCGCGTAAAAAATGAAAATGGCGAAATGAGCGGCGGTCCAATGTACTACATTGAACGTGGACTGAAGTGGAAATGGCTCGCTGTCATTTTTGCCCTCTTTGGTACTTTAGCCTCTTTCGGCATTGGCAGTTCAGTACAGTCCAATACGGTTGCCCTCGCTGTTGAAAATAGTCTCGGACTTGAAACGTGGATTACAGGTATTGTTATTACTATTCTGTCTGCTTTAGTAATTCTCGGCGGCATCAAATCCATTTCTAAAGCCTCTTCATTTATTGTTCCAATTATGGCGGTAGGTTATGTATTGGGTGGCTTAATCATTATTTTCACCAACCTTGAATTGGTGATCCCTGCACTAAAAATGATCTTTAGCTATGCATTTACGGGCGAAGCTGCGGCAGGTGGTGCGATTGGTGCGGCTATTCGTTATGGTGTTGCCCGTGGTGTTTTCTCTAACGAAGCAGGTATGGGTTCTGCACCTATTGCCGCGGCTGCTGCAAAAACGGATCACCCTACACGTCAAGGTTTAGTTTCAATGACAGGTACATTTATCGATACGATTATCGTGTGTTCTATCACCGGGATTGTTTTGGTCATGGGCTTTATTATGGCAGGCAACAGTTTTGGCGACCAAACTGGTGCAGTTTTAACTATCAGCGTATTTGATAAATTATTACCGGGTTTTGGCGGCTTGATCGTCACCTTCGGGATTATTTTCTTTGCATACTCAACCATTTTAGGTTGGAGTTACTATGGTGAAAAATGCTGTACTTACTTACTTGGTGAAAAGTTTGTCTTGATTTACCGTTTGATTTACATCGCTTCAGTCTTTGTAGGCTGTGTGGCGACTCTTGATCTTGTGTGGTTATTTGCCGATACCTTTAACGGTTTGATGGCTGTACCAAACTTAATTGCGCTGTTGTTACTTTCTGGTGTTATTGCCAAAGAATCGAAGGACTTTATTGCACGTCGTAAATCAGGTGAACTGTACTAATCCTTTCACGCTACTAAACAAAAAGCCACGTGAATTCACGTGGCTTTTTTATTCGGACTGATAATCGATATTTACTTATTGAATCGTACCAATTTGACCATCATCAAATTTATCGTTTTTCGTGTTGCTTTCATTGGCTGCTTCATCTTTTGGATCTGCTTCAGCATCTTCAATAAAGCCTTCACCAAATTGGTCACCAAACTCATTTTCAGCATATTCAGAATCTACAGCACTGGCTTCCATCAAATCGGCTTCGATTTCTAGGGCAATTTCCAAGGATAAAGAAAAGAACAATACCCCCTGAATTTTCATATTCCCTTGCTCATCTTCAAGGTATTCACTGAGGGTTTTATATGCAGGACTGCTTTCATCGAAAGGCACGTCGAGGTATAAATCACCTGTATAGCTATCGATCAAAGACTCACCTTCTAGCCCCATACAAGGGAAATAGTCTATATTTTGCAGGTCAAACCAGTGCATAACATCATTACGCACCGTATTTTTTTCAGGATGTTGATGATCATATTCTTCAAAATGCACAAATAACACATCACGATTTTTTTCACGTGCGATGGCATCGATATGTCGTAATAGTTCAGTCATGTGGTGACCCATTTCAAAAAATATTATGCGCTATTATAAAGTGCTTACTATGTAAAAGTGCAGCTCTTGAAAATAAAACGACATCAATTGACCTTCAACAGTCATTTCATGCGATAAAAACTTGGTTTTTCGATGTATTCACCGCTATGCTGTGACTCAATTTGAGTTTGTGCACAGTAAATATTATGGCGAAAGCAAAAAGTGTCTATCGATGTGAACAATGTGGTGCTGATCATCCCAAATGGGCCGGTCAATGTACCGAATGTGGTGAATGGAATTCATTAGTCGAAGTCAGTATTGCACCCGCCGTTACACACCGTGCACAGCCTAAAATGGGCGGTGGCTATGCAGGTCAAGCCGCTGCTGTGACCACCTTAAATCAAGTTTCTGTTTCGCATGAAACCCGAATGGCAACAGGTATTGGTGAATTTGACCGTGTGCTTGGCGGTGGACTGGTCACAGGTTCAGTTGTGCTGATTGGTGGTGACCCCGGCATTGGTAAATCCACTATTTTGCTACAAACCGCAACCTATATGGCGGCGAGTAAAAGTTCTGCCTTATATGTCACAGGTGAGGAATCTTTGTCTCAGGTGGCGCTACGTGCCCAACGCCTAGATTTGCCGACCGATCAACTCAAAGTCATGGCAGAAACCTGTGTCGAGCGTATTTGCGAAGTATTGGCACATGAACGCCCTGCCGTGGCCATTTTAGATTCGATCCAAACCTTATACACCGAAACACTCCAGTCTGCGCCGGGCGGTGTTTCCCAAATTCGTGAATCGGCTGCACTCCTGACCCGCTTTGCCAAAAATAGTGGCACAGCATTGTTTATTGTCGGTCACGTAACAAAAGAAGGCTCTTTGGCAGGCCCTCGTGTGCTTGAGCACATGGTCGATTGTGTTTTGTATTTTGAAGGTCAGTCTGACTCGCGCTTCCGTATGATTCGGGCGGTGAAAAACCGTTTTGGTGCGGTCAACGAGCTTGGTGTATTTGGCATGACTGATAAAGGTCTGCGCGAGGTATCAAACCCATCCGCTATTTTCCTGAGTCGTTATGATGAAGCCATTCCGGGTTCCATTGTCATGATTAGCCGTGAAGGTACACGTCCACTTTTGGTTGAAGTTCAGGCTTTGGTAGATGATGCGCACGGACAACCTCGACGCGTGGCCTTAGGTTTAGAACAAAACCGTTTAAACATGCTTTTAGCCGTTATGCACCGTCATGGTGGCGTACAAACTGCAGGACAAGATGTCTATGTCAATGTCGTGGGTGGTTTAAAAATCACTGAAACCGGTTCTGACCTTGCGGTACTTTTAGCCTGCGCCTCTAGCTTAAGAGCTAAAGCCCTGCCACAGCATTTGGCAGTATTTGGTGAAGTCGGCCTTTCAGGCGAAATCCGCCCTGTACCCAATGGACAAGAACGACTCAAAGAAGCCATTAAGCATGGGTTTAAAACCATTATTTTACCGCGTGGGAATGCACCGCAAAAACCGATTTCAGGTGTAGAAATTATTTCTGTCGCACGTTTACATGAGGCGTTGAGTCAGGCAATTACACTTACCGATGAGTCTTAGTCACGTTGAATCGTTTATTTTGAATGAATTTTCAATTTTTTACCGATGTTCTATTGAAATTCAGTACAAATGGCGGCATAACTAGATGGCTATTTTAAATTTATATAGATATAGGAAAATTTGATGGAAGTTCGACAGCGTGGTTTGATGACTGCTCTTTTAACAGCAGCCCTTTTGGTAGCGCCGATTGCAGAAGCGAAACGTGCCGGTGGTGGTAAAAGCCATGGTATGAGCCGTCAAGCTGCTCCAACTCAGTCTTATCAGCAACCTCGTCAATCTGCTCCTGTTCAACAGCCTGCAACTGCTGGCGCTCCAGCAAAATCTGGCTCGAATGTGGGCGGAATGGTTGCAGCTGGTGTGGCTGGTGCTGCAATTGGTGCAGTCGCTGCAAATGCGATGGCCGATGACAATAACGGTCAAGCAGCTTCTGAAGCGCAAGCTCAACAACAGGAAGAGAAAGGTGGTATTCCAGGCTGGATCTGGATTTTACTTGCCGCTGCTGTTGCCTTCTTCATTTTCCGTAAGATGGGCGCAAAAAAAAAACTAGCCGCTAACAATCCGTATGCGCCAAACAGCGGTGCAAACAATGCACCGTTTGGCCAGCAAAATGCCGCACCTCGTGCAGGTAATGACAATACGAATATTTTTGGTAATTCTGTAGGCGGTAATTCAGCAGCTTCAAATGCGCCTTTTGGTGCTGCCTATACCAACAGCGGCAATCAATTGCCTGATGGTACAGAGCCAGCAACATTTTTACGTGTTGCACGTCAGCGTTTTAACCACATTCAATCGATGAATACTGCAAGCAACATTTCTGAAATTCAGCGTTACTTAACGCCTGATCTTTACCAGTCGATGTATAACGACATTATGGCGAATAAAGATGAAGACGTTGCTGAGTTTTCTAACTTAAATGCTATGGTGGTCGATTCTGCTAACGAAAATGGTCAATACGTTGTAAGTGTTCGTTTTACAGGTACTGTAAGTGAAGACTTAAATAGCCTGCCACAGCCATTTGCTGAAGTATGGCATTTTGTTAAACCTGCGGGTTCTGATCAAGACTGGTTAGTTGCAGGCATTCAACAAGAGCAATAATGTAGACAATTAAGTATTCTTGCATTCTAAAATAGCGACTCCGGTCGCTATTTTTTCGCCTTTAATTCCCCTCTTTTTAAATCCATTTCTACTCAGCATGCTGAAAAATCAATAATTTTGTGAATACATTATTCTAATTATTAATAATAATTGTTATCATTTAGATTAACTTTAATACAATTTCCAAGCGCTTAAGTATTTTATGAATAGCTCACCACCTGAGGCACTCGTGACACCCCTCACATCTGCGCTGCCTAAAACGCGTAAAGACACCCCCTCTCTATTGACCTATCGCTTGATGATTTTCTATCGCTTTGCCCTCGCTTTAGTGGGCGGATATGTTGTCGCGATGCTATCTGCCATCGTAATCGCAGATGTATTTAGCGAAGACCGTGGAAGTGCAGTCATGAGTGCAACTTTAATTGCATTTATCCTGTGGAGCTGTGCATTTATTTGGGTCTTTATGGTGAATAAAACCCTCAAAGCAACTTTAGGTATTGTGATCCCTGCGGTGTGTTTCTATGCCATTTACATGATGATGGGAAGCTAAAATGCGTGTTGATGCAAAAGTAGAGGGACCTCGCCAGTCCATGTCTTGGCTGCATACATGGGCCAGCCTAATCTTAGGTTGGTTGCTGTATGCAATTTTCCTGACCGGGACCCTAAGCTTCTTTAAAAATGAAATCAATGTTTGGATGACACCTGAGCTGCATCAATCTGTTCCAGCCAGTTCACAAGTCCAACAAACTCAAGTTGCACTGAATTATTTACAACAAAATCATCCGAATGCAGGTGCTTGGAATATTTTGCTGCCGAATACGCGTCAAAATGCCACATTAATTACCGTTCGTGAACAAGGTGAAGACCCTCGCGCACGCCGTGGTGGTAAACAAATCTACATTGATAGTGCTACAGGTGAAGTGCTTGAGCCGCGCGATACACGTGGTGGTAATTTTCTCTATCGTTTCCATTTCGAACTTTATGGTATGCCACGTATGTGGACGCGATGGTTTGTCGGTATAGCGACACTGTTGATGTTAGTTGCCATCATTAGTGGTGTGATTACTCATAAAAAAATCTTTAAAGATTTCTTTACCTTCCGTTCAGGTAAAGGACAACGTTCTTGGCTAGATGCACATAATGCAACCGCAGTATTTGCGCTTCCCTTCCACATCATGATCACCTTTAGTGGCCTGTTGCTGCTGTTATTTACGATCATGCCTTGGGGGATTGAGCGTATTTATGAAAACCGGGGACAATTTTTACAAGAACAAAATCGTGCCCTAGTTCAAGAAAATAAACCTGAAGGACGTGAATCTGCCCAAGGACGCGAAGAACGTGGCGAACGCCCACAGCAAGCCCGTGCCAATTCTGCGCAAAACCAAGGCGAAAATCGTGCTGAGGGCCGTGGTGAAGGTCGAGGAGATCGTCGCTCTAAACGTGAAGAGCAACCTGTCGTTGCTGCGCCGTTGACCAACTTAGCGCCAATCGTGACTGCGGTTCAGACTGAATGGAAAACCAATCCGATTAGTACCGTTAGCATCATTGCACCAAATACAGACCAAGCTAAAATTGAGCTACGTGCCTTACATGGTGAAAGTGTCGCGTATCGAAATGTCTATGCAAGCAAACAATTTGATGGCGTAACTGGCAAAGACCTAACTGATGAAAGTGCCAAGTTAAAGCACCCTTCTGTACCGATGGGTATTTATAATGTAGTCACTACGCTACATGAAGCACGCGGTGTAGATTTAGCACTACGTTGGCTGCTGTTTATTTCAGGGATTGTAGGCACCCTAATGGTCGCTACAGGTCTCATTCTGTGGTGTGTAAAACGTGCGCCTCAACAGCAGAAACAAGGCTTTAAATCATTTGGCTACCGCACGGTTGAAGTGACCAATATTGCAGCGATTATTGGTTTGCCGATTGCCTGTGCAGCATTTTTCTATGCCAACCGTTTTATTCCAGCACAGCTTGAAAACCGTTCGGAATTAGAAATTCGTAGTTTCTTTATTGTTTGGCTACTGACGCTCGTTTATGCGATTTTCCGTACGCACCGTCAAGCGTGGCTAGAACTTTTAGCTTTTGCCACAGCAATTTTTGCCTTACTGCCGATTGTAAACTTCATGACTGGTGGTCAACCGCTTTGGAATACCATGGCAAATGGTCAATGGATGATTGCATCCTTTGATCTTGCAATGTGGCTTTTGGCTATCTTGTTTGCCTACTCATTTTACAAAGTGAAAAAACATAAAGGGCTGCCTGTTAAAAAAGCGCGTGGCACAAAGGAGGTTGAAGCATGATGTTCTTTCTCCTGATTTGGGCACTGAGTAGCTTAGGTTTTTTTGCCTTGGCAAGCAGCATGTCTAAACATCAAAAGCAGTTCTACAGCAAAGAACTAAGTGTGGGCCAAACACGGATAGCCACGCTAGTCGGCTGGGCGCTATTGATTATTGCCTTGATAATTTGCCTCTCTCTTGGAACGCCGAGCAATAACATCAGTTATTGGTTTGGCGCTCTGACTATTGCGGCTTTATTTGTCGGGCTATGTATTAGTTATATCGCTGAATACTTTTGGAAAATTATTGGTGCATTGGTTGTCGTATTTGTATTGTCAGCAGTGTTTCTTAAATTTTAATTCATTAGACAACCATCTCTAAACATTGAAAGCCAATCTTCGGATTGGCTTTTTTCATGCCAACCGATTAGGCTATGCCTATTCTGCTCTTTTGGATTACACATGTCTGAACTTTCGATCTCTCCTGCTTTATATAACCGTGCCATGGCAGGCAATAAAGATGCTCAATTTGAACTGGCTGAAATTTATATGCAAAGTGAAAATGATGAGCATGTTGAACTTGCTGAAGAATGGGCACTCAAAGCAGCTCAATTAGGTCATGTAGAAGCCATGTATTGGCTGGGTGAAGGCTATGCAGTCTATGCCAAAGACATGCTCGAAGAAGATCCTGAAGAATCTAAAACCTATTTTGAGCATGCGCACCGCTGGTTAGAACAAGCGTCAAAACATGACCATCCTGCTGCAATTTTAGAATTGGCCAATTTTTACCGTCGCGGCGATGTGGTGGAAAAAGATGTCGCTAAATCCATTGAACTAGTTGAACAATCTGCAAAATTAGGTGAAGTTCAGGCCATGCGTGACTTAGCCTTTATTTATGCCAATGGCTTAGGCATCGACGCTGATGAAAAAAAAGCAGATTTTTGGAATGAAAAAGCCGATGTGGCTGAGCAGTAATCCAATTTTTTTCTAAAAAATAAAGCCCATCTCATGATGGGCTTTTTGCTTTTAACAAAATGGCTCAGCTCGCCACATAGTCATTTACATCTACAGTAATCACTTGTCGGCAAATGCCCTCTGCCCCACGCTGCTGTTCAAATACGTCTGCTGGCATGACATCAAAACTGTCAAAGAAACTAATTTCAGTTTCGTCAATGTCATATACCAAAGAATGGTTCCCCACGCCCTCTAGAGTATCGTAATACACAATCACAAACTGATTTTGTTCAAAAGCCTGCTGAATTTGTGCATAGCCAATTGCAGGCAATATAGACAGTTCCAATTGGTCTGCTTCTGCATAACTGCGTTTTTCACTGTCCTGCAGCTCAGGATCATGCTCTGTGTAAAACTTGACTTGAAAGCCAAACTTTCTCAGCCCTACAGCTAAACCAATGGTGGTTGTGCCATGCTCTGCCTCATAGCCGCAGACTTCGACCAACTGTTGAACATCCGCATCAATGCCTAAATGCTGCAACAGCATCCATACTGCAAAAATGCCGCCATTGGCTTCAAGATTGGCTAATTCTTCAGGCATTTCCAAAGACATAATAAGAACTCACAACTTAAATCTGCAGTGATAATAAACAAATCAGCGCGATTTGTACGGCAATTTTTATAAACATAGTTATGCCGCATCAAAAAAAATTTATCCCTAGTGCAGAAGTTTTTTAGGACGAAGATGTTTACTCCATATCAGGTTTAGCTTTTTACACCTTTGCCTTAGGCTTAGTCTTACTTTTTTTAGCGGTCTTAGATTCTTTCGAATCAGAAAAGGCATCCCACAGCAAAATGACAACGATAAGAACTAAAACCAAGGACAGCATTTGAAGGCCGTAAACCAGCCATGCAAACCCTGAATTACGAAGTTCAAAATAGTCTTGGTTAAGAAAAAATCGTGATTGATTCGGATTTTGAGTATTTACATACACTGAATACTGCTGCTGATGTATTGCATGCTCAGTTTTGAGTGCTGCTCTGACTTTTAAATCCTGCGACGTTTCAAGAAACCAAAGCATATATTGCGGGTCAAGTTTATCTGCAACACCTGTACTTATTTGCTCATTCAGCATGTATTGGTATTGCGCTCGCGTATACGCATATTGCAGTGAACGCCTGTGCCTATAATCATCAATTTCAACTTGATTAATCTGAACCTGATCTGCCAAAATCCAGTTGGGATGAGTCAGTTGAAATTCTTTAATTTGTAAAAAACTTGAACTAAAAAATATGGCTAAAACAGTGCTATACAAAACAATAAAACTGAGGCCATGACACAACCAGCCCCATGATTTTTTGCTGATAAATCTAAATACTGCATACAGCAAGCCGTACAACATTATTGAAAACAGCAACAAATGCCATTTGTCATTTTCATAGAAAAAAGTATAACAACCATATAAACAGGCACACATTCCCAAGAAATATGCAGCATATGATTTAAATTTTTCTAGGCTCATTACTTTGGTTATATCTCTTGCTGGATTGTGTCTTATGACGGACGTTTACTCACAAAAATAATGTCCAAATCTTGTTTCGGTACAAAATTCTTTTCAACCATTTGAAACTGCGTAGCGCTGATTTTCTTCACTTTACCTGCCCAGCAAAAAGAAACCAGCTCTCCTGCATCACGCTCGATAGTCAGTTTAAAATCTTGAATAGGCTTTGCCCAATTGGCGCCAGTTTTTAAGATATAGCCCAGTGCTTGAAATGGTGCATGCTGTGATTTGGCCTTTCTGAGTCCTGCCTTAAAGTTTTGATCCATACAATAACTTTGATTAGGGTGTGTTGACATTTACAGCCGATAAATTGAGCTAAAGAGGCAACCATATAAATATACAAGCTAAAGCAACAGCGCTTTGATAGTTACGTTTTAGCTTATCGTATCTTGTGGCAATTCCTCT